>CALKWS010000231.1 GCA_938004115.1 uncultured Ruaniaceae bacterium | reverse complement strand
GTGTCGTCGTCACAGCCCGGTTTTGTCAAGGCCGCGATCAAGACTGCAGGAGGAGAGGTACTGCTTGGGTCACACCGTCGGAAGGCACTGCGATACATGCGACTGCCTCGTAACGACGTTGGATGTCGGCGATACGGTCGGCGGCGTAATCGATCCACCGCACCCCGGAGAAAGGCCATGGCGCGGACGGCAGGAGCAACTCGCCGGCATAGCCGTAACGGCGTGTTGAGTCCAGGTGCGCAGTGTCCATCACGAACACGGGCCTGAACGCTGCGCTCATCAATTGGGTCCGCGCAATCTCGTCGACGACTCCATCGATGCTGTCCTCCGGGACGGAGATCAGGGAGACCACGACAACTGGAAGGCTCTCTGTGCCCAGCCCATCGAGTAGGTCACCCGGGGGTGGGTAAGGACGAGGTATTCGTCGGTCATCCTTGCTGCCCCCGGAATAGATCCGACTCACCACATCCTTGACCAGGATGCTGCTGCGCAGCCGCCTCAGGACTGCCCTGCGCAAGCGTGTGTAGCCAGGGACCCGGCGCGCCTGGCGGATGATGCGGTGAAGCGGGGCGGGCGGTCTGCTCATGCGATTACTGCGCCTTGACGGGTGGTGGCTAGGTCCAAGATGAGTTGGGATGCGGCATGCGCGCCGTTCCCCGGGTCGGCGGTGAGGGCTAGTGAGGCCATCTGTTCGCCTCGCCCAAGGAGATCAGCCAGGAGCGGAGTAGCGTTCTCGACACTGACCTCGGTGAGCATGTGGGCCCATCCGTGATCCCGGGCGAATCGGGCACGCGCTGATTGATCGTCCAGTGCCGTTTCGGTGTTGGGGACGAACAATGTGGGCAGACCCATCCGAAGGAGTTCTTGGTACGAGTTGTAGCCACTGGCGCTGACTACCAGGTCGAACGCGGAGTACCGCCTGGCAAGTGGATAGTCGTGCACGATGTGCACGCCTTCATCGCCGTGGTCGGAGGTGGCGATCTCAGGGTGAGTGACGCATACACCCACGCCCAGTTTCTGCAGCGCGATGGTGATCGCTCCGATGTCGTGAGTGGGGTCGTTGATGTTGCCTGCACCGAGCGACACCAGCGCCAATGGCCCCTCGGCGGGTAGGCCGAGGTGTCGGCGGGCGGTATTGCGGTCATCTCTTTCATCGCGGTCCAGCAGTGTTACTGGCGGTACGCGCTCGGCCGGCGCCGTGGTCGTGACCCCGCGGTCGTAGTCAGCGGCGAAGTCACCGGGCTCGATGACCAGGTCGAACCAAGCGGCTTTGTCCAACTGCTCCTTGTTCGCTCCTGGTCGCCACATGCCACGGCGGGACCAGATCCAGTGGGCGTGGGGATTAACCTCCCGCAACTTCGGAACTCCGTGGTAGGGCCATGTGCCGTCGAAAACCACAACGTCGGGCCGGATCCGCGTGAGGCAGTCCGCTACCCGGTCGATGAACATCCATTGCCACCGGCCCGTGGGCATGCCTAGCGCCTTTGCTGAGGGCAGGTATTCGTACGGGTAGCCATATTGAGCAACCACGGGCACCGCTTGAGACAGGGATAGGAAGTACGGCTCGGCGCGGCTGTCCAAGCGCCGGGCGTAGGCGAGCAGCCTGGTCAGGTGTCCCATGCCGGCACCGTTACTGGAACAGAACAGGACACGTGGGACTGTCCGGGGGCGCGTGGTGAGCGCTGTCACAGTCCGAAGTGGCTCGGCGCGAGGGCTATCAGTTGACGGCGCGGGCGTTCCCAGGAGTTCGTTCAGCCGAGCGACATGCGTCTGGTGACTGAAACGCTCTCGCACAACCGACTGAGCTTGATGAACGTGCTCTGTGTAACGATCCTCGTCGCGCCAGTAACGTTCCACGAGCGCGCGTACGTTGGAGGGCTCTGCGTATAACGCAGCAGGACCGAACAACTCCTCGAAGTGGGGCGGAAGGACGGCCGGAACGCCGGTTGCGATCGCTTCGAGGATGGTGCGGCCGAAGGCCTCAACCCACCTGGTGTCGTGGAAGTACACAAAGAAGTCCAGTCCGGCGAGGAACTCCTTCGGCGCCACCGCACCGAACGGCAATACCGTCCAGGATTCAGGTATCGCTCCAAGGAGCCGTTCCACAGGTTGCGCTCCGCCAAGGATCCGCACCTCCCAGGATCCATCGGCTGGGTAGACCTGCTGGAGCACGCGAGCGCTCTCGGGCCATTTCTGTGCGGACGGGCGGCTGTGCCTTCCGATTACCGGCCGGGCAGATCGCATCGGCCGTGGAGCCGCCCACTGGTCCGCATCGATGATGTTCACCCAGTCGCTCGGCAGCATCTGACCCGGGTCAACGGTGCGGATGATCTCTCTGCGTACCAACGGGCCGATCGGCGCCCACAGGGGGTCCAACGCAAACCGCTTACGGACTACCTCGGTGACAAGTTGAGGGTCGTAGTGCACCCGGCCGTCGATGTTGTGCGGACCGGCGTTGGCGACGATCACCACCAAGTCTGGTCTGATCGGCGGCAGTTGGTTCATGGAGTATTGCGCGGTGGCCGGATGCCGGATCACTAGCAACCGTGTGCGTACAGGTTGCTCACCGAGCAACAGGTGAGCGGCACCGTCTTCGACATGGGCGCGGATAAGGGGGTTGAACGGACGAAGCGTCTGCAGCAAGGGTCCATTCAGGTGCGCCAAGGCCGTGCGGTAACCAGCGGCGGTTTGGGCCGCAATTTCCTCAGCGACGCTGTGGGAGGTGCCGCCTGGAAATCGGAAATCCGACGCGATCACGACGTCGAACTCCACGCCATTGGCGGACTCGTGGATGGTTTTCACTGCGCCGGTTCACCTCCGCTGGGTCCGCGGTCGGTTGCACAGCACCGGCGGCTGTCGGAGCCGTCAGCACAACTGGCCGGTCGGGTAGCCGTACCTTACGCCGAAGAGTGAGTCCGGTCACAACGGAACGCAGTGTGCTAATCCCGGCGGCAGGCCGCGTCTCACTCGATTGAGTGGCTGTTTGGAAGCACGTAGGCGCCGCCGGACAGGATGCGGTTGACAACTTTGTCGCAGATCGACGCGCCATCGGACTCTGAGTGGGCGAATCGGGCAAGGACTGGATCGGCATCTATCCGCCACAACGCCCAACTCCAACGGTCGTGCACACGGGAGGGCTGCAAGCCAAAACTGATTTCCAGTACGGGAGTATCGCCCAGCGTCCTCGTCAGTGCTATGGCGTACGCGCCAAGTTCTCGATAAGGACAGCCGGGTAAACGTACGGCGGTAGGTGCTTCGGTTTCGCCTGTCCGGGCAGCCTCACGAGCATCGAATGGCCCAGAACAAAGTCGCGGGCGGTCGTGCTCGATCACCGTGGCGATGGGTACATGGTCGATGAACAAGACGCGGCAGGTGACGGCGGTGGGCGGCTGCATCCGAGCCAGCGCCGACTCATCGAGTACGGGCACGCCGACTGTTTTCGCGAGTCCGTGCAAGGTGTCAGGTTCGCGCGCCACGATCGCGGCAACCACGCTCCGGCCGGTGCGATGCGTCACTTGCACGCATGAGCCTCTCGTGAGGAAGATCAACGCCCCGCGGAACACCACATCCTGGTATCCGGCACGGATCAACGCCGCTCGTAGTTCGTCTAAATCCCGCTCACGTCCGCCGTCTGCGTTTTCGGGCAGCGGGTCGAAGGAGTGACTGGCCGTAACGAGGCGGTCCTCGAGTTCATCGAGATCGACAGTGGGCGGGGGTGAAGCGACACGCTCTTGTCGCTTCACGCGTGCCGGAGGTGAGGCCTCGATCAGTAGGTCGTGGACATTCGTAGGGGAGCCATACGCCGGCATGACGTGCATCGGGATCTCGTTGTTGAGGTTCACCTCGCACACGATGGCGCGTTGTGCGTCCAGGCCAACGTCCAATCGTTCGGCCAGGATGTCCATCCCGGCGTGGGTTGCGGTCGGGAAGCAACTGACGGCCTGTTCAGCGAGCCACAGTAGATCCGGATGGACGTAGCGATGCACCTCGTAACAGTCACCGCCACCTGAGACGTTCGCAATGCTCTGAAGAAAAATGCGGCGTCTACGGGGTGGCACATCGTTAAGGCCCAGCCCTTGGGATGCCAAGAGGTCGTGGGTGTTCCGGACCACCGTGATCGGGCTGTGCCGGGTGTACGGGTTGCGGGCACGGTAGGCATTCTTCGCCTCGATGAGTTGCCTCACGGTGCGTTGGCCGTCACCCACTACGTTTGCGGGCACGCGAAGGGAACTAGCAACTGCGCGGCCGCCCACCGTCATGATGCGCAGGTCGATCCCAGCGAACATCTCCTCGATGAGGATCGCGCCCTTGCCGCTGGCAGCCTCGTAGGCCGCCTCGAGTTCACTCGTGGTAGTGATGCCCACCGTGACGCCGCGCCCACCGCTGCCGGCGACCGGCTTAACCACAACCGGGCCGGGTGCGCGCGCGAAAACATCCTGTGCATCGGCCAACGCCGTGACCAGATGTCCCCGGGCGACGGGCAAGCCCTTGCCGGCCAGTACCTGTTTCGTGAGGTGTTTGTGATTAGTCACGGCCCGGTCCAGCGCGGACAACGTCGATGGCATGTTTTTGTGCGTCAGCCATGCCGTTCCGTTGTGGCGGAACAGAGAGGTGTACTCGGAAAGGGGCTGCACCTCGATCCCTGCGCGGCGAGCCGCTTCCCGCAGCAGCACGGCATCCAGTGCGCGTTTGCCGGCGTCGTGAGAGGTGCTGTACTGACACGGCCGGAGGTGCGCAACTCCCGCCAAAGCCCTCCGGATGAACGTCTCGGCGGCGAACGGGCCGCCCGCCCAAGGCACAGCGGCTGCCACCGAATCCATGCGTTTAGCCTCGCACATTTGGCATCGCCAGACAGGTAGCATCACAAGGGTCAGGGCCCGCCCGTTGAGGCGGTTGGCCAGGTCAAGGCGTGGAGAAATGGTGAGGTTATGCGCCTCGAGCGGACCGGACCCCGCATGTGCGGACGCCTGGGCCCCGGGGACCCGCAACGACTCCCGAGAATGGCTAACGGGCTACCCACCACGTACACGACATCGGGGGTGACTCTGGCGGCGGATGGCGGCGTCGTGTGGTCCGACGGCACCGGCGCATCGTGGTCACCCCGCCCCTTGCCTACTGCGCTCCAGGGTCCGCACACCGCTATTGCCCGCCGCTACGACGCGGCCTCGGTGACCAGCGTAGGTGATGAGCACATCCTCCAAGCCGGTATCTCCGGAGCCGTGCCGCTGTACGTGGACACCGGGGACGACGGCGTGCACTTCAGTTCCTCACTCGACCCACTGGTGCGTACACGACGCACCGTACGACCCGATTGGGACGGGTGGGCGCACATGCTTGCGGCCGGCGCGCCGCTGGATGGGCGTACCGTGATCGAAGGTATCCGGCGCCTGCGGCCCTGGGAGGATATCGCCGTGGGGCAGGGGTACTCCCGGTCGACTGGGACGCAGTGGCCGTGGCTGGACGCGACGCCGACGCACCGTCCGTCGGTGCGAGCCGTACAGGATGCGCTCGACGCATCCGTTCGAGAAATCACGGATTACACGCCTTTGGCTCCCATGCTGAGTGGTGGCTGGGATTCGCGGATCCTCACCACATTGGCCACTCGGCACCAGCCCGATGGCGCGGTTACGGCACGGACCACTTCCTCCGACACCGGCACAGTGATGGAGGAACTCATCGCGTCACAAGTGTCCGAACGACTCGGAATCCGGCACCGAATCCTGATGCCCTCCCGGGAGTTGTTCGGTGCTGACGTGCAACGGTTCGCTGAAGCGGTCGATTATCAGACGTCTTTCCACATCTGGTTCGTGCCGGTGCAACGTGACTTGGACCGGAGCGACGGCACCGTACTGGACGGCTTGGGAGGGGGGGTGTTCCTTGGCGGGGCGTTCCCCGACCCCCCGGGGTCAGCACCCATTGTCGACCGCAGGTTCAACCGGCTCACGCACTACCTCAGCGCAGCGCCTGAGATACTGCATAAGCGCGCCATCGAGTCGATCCGAGAACGAACGCGCACTGCTTTTGAATTGGTCGCCAAACCTCTGCTCGACCACCCGTTCGCGAGCACGTTCACCGCCTACCTCAACCGTACGGTGCCTGGAATCAGCCTTGCGCCCTACGGCCTGCTGGCGGCATCGACGACAGTTGCCACGCCGTTCCTCGATGATCGGCTGGTTAGTGCGGCACTTCAGTTCACCCCCGCACAACACGCCGAGGGCCGCCTCTACCCACGTGTGCTCGCGAGGTTCGAACCGGCTCTAGCAGATCAACCGACAGCTGAACAGCTCGCGCCCTGGCCACGGCCCCACCCGCGCCGGATCTCATCCCCTGAAGCGGCAGCGCACATCCGCCGCCTGGTGCTGAGTGAGCCAGTGCGCTACCTGATAAGCGATGAACTAGCGCGCGCCGAACTGCCCACGTGGAGCAGATTGCTCAGCACGACCGGCGGCCAGCACCTGCTGCGCGGCTTGGCGGTGATGTCGCTGTGGTTCGATGAGTATGCAGACCACCTCGACGGTTCTGGCGTGGAGCAACTACACCGATGAAGCGCAGATATGCCCTCCTGACCGAGGTGGAAGGCACAGTTAGCAGCCTGGTTCACACGGTAGTGGTGCCCGGCAGGAGCCAAGGGGGTCCACCCGAACTCACGGGGGCCGTCGTTGACCACCTCATCACGGCGGAGCGCGAAGGTCTTCACACCGTGCTATTGGCTCCCGAGTTGTCGGATCTCGAAGCGGAGCCAGCGCAGATATGCCGGTACGTAGTCACGGACGATCCGGAAGTGGCGCGCGAGGCGGAATCCCGCTATGGACCAGAACGCGTGCTGCGCAGCCGAACCGCACACGCGGATCATGTCGATGAGTGGATTGGACACTTGGCATTGCCGGAATCGCGATCGTGGGGCCGCAGGGTCCGCAACGCGGCGCGGGGGCTGCCGTTTGCGGGACGTGTGTACGCGAGGCTCACAAGGTCCTTAGCGCGATGAACGTGGAGATGACGAAGGTCGAGTTCGACGTTGTCATGGCTACTGACCTGCGCTTCCCCGGCGGCACCACGGCCAGTGTCGCTGAGGAAATCGAAGCGCAGTACCGCGCTGGTTACCGCACCGGCTTGCTTCACATGCCTTCTCCCATCCAGCGCAGCCGGCGACCGTTCGCGAACCGGATCCGGCGACTTCTCGAAGACAACAAGGCTGAACTCATCGCCGGGCCCTACCCGGTGCGTACGCCGCTGTTGTTGATCAGGCACCCGAGCGTACTCAGCGAGCCGACGATCCAACTGCCGCCGATCGAGGCTGGGCATGTGATGATGGTCGCGAACCAGGTCCCGCGTGATGAGCGGGGCGCAGCCGACTACTTCGACCCAGCCGAGGTTCACCGCAACCTCCGCGCCGTTTTCGGCCAAGAGGCATTGTGGGCTCCGATCGGACCGGGCGTGCGCGCAGCGCTGGCTCCCAGTGGTGTGCCCATGCGGGAGGGCGACTGGGAGAACGTCATCGACCTGGACGCCTGGTACACTGGGCGCCGCACAGGTTTCGTCTCCGACAGACCCGTGATCGGCCGACACTCCCGAGGCCACTGGTCCAAGTGGCCGGCGACCCGGCGCGACTTGCTGGCTGCCTATCCGGACGATCCTAATTATCACGTTCGCGTCATGGGCGGTGCGGAAGCGCCGTTGGGCCTGCTGGGCGAGTTGCCGCCGAACTGGACGACTCTCCCGTTCGACGCTATGCCGGTGCCCCAGTTCCTCGCCGAGATCGATTTTTTCGTCTACTTCCACCACCCGGGACTGGTGGAAGCCTTCGGTCGAGTGGTGCTCGAGGCCCTGGCCGCTGGCGCGGTGTGCATCGTGCCCAGAGAACTGGAACCCATCTTTGGTGATGCGTGCCAGTACGGGGACCCTCGCGAGGTCCGAGGATTCGTCGATTCGATCTATGCCGATCCTGGGGAGTTTCTGCGGCGCTCGCGTCACGGTCAGGACGTGGTCCAGGCAAGGTTCAGTTACCAGGCTCACCTAGACCGGCTGGCTCCTATGGTCGGGGAGCCAGCCGGCGGGCCAATAGTTCGCGCCGCGTCACGTACCGTAGAGCGCACCAACCTCTTGCTCTACACCGATGCTGCTGCCGCAATTGACACCGAATCACAGCGAGCCATCAGTGAGACGTTCGCCCCGCTCGTTGTGCTCACCCATCAGGACCGAACGCACTGGTCAGGTAACGCGCTGATCGAGACCGTTCCCGCGGTCATAGCAAGCGAGTCCCTCACCCACCGCGACGCTGACTTGCGTCGACGTTTGCGCCATCTCGTGCGCGCTCATGAGGCTGGAAGAGTCCTCCTACTTGACCACCGATGGGCCCACCCCGCCGCAGATCTGGGTGTCGAGGTCGAACTGCTGCGTCAGGTGCAGGGCGGCGATCGATGGTCATCTGGGCCTGTGCCGGGGCTTTCCGGGGGCCGCGGCTCCCTCCCGTCGTTGGTCCGTCGGGTTTCTCGCCAGGGAATGAGCCTCGCACGTCGTCGCGCACCCCGGGTTGTGCGCCGGGCAGGCCGACGCTTGGTGGACGCTGGCACTCGCGTGCAACGCGGCGTTGCCGGGTACACCAGCGTGCAGAACCCGACGGCGATACCAGTCCCTCGGATCTACCGGCACCTCGACCCGAAGTTACCGGTGGTGCTCATCGTGGTGGGCTCTGCCGCAATAGATCCAGAGCAGAGTCTCGACGCCGCCCTCGCCCGTGCCCAGGAATCCTCTGCCTTCCGGATGGTGTTCCTCGCGCCGACAACCTGGAGCGCAGCAGCAGCGGCGCGCGGTGTGGCCTTGGAGACGTGGATCACTGACGCTGAGTGGCTGGCGACTTATACTGCCCGTTGGTCGGAGTACGCCCGGGACCGGTTGACGAACGTTGCCCGGTTGGTCCGCCCCGCGGCCGTGGTGAACGTCGACCAGACCATCGACCCAGCCGGGGACCCGGTCAGTGCGCGGGTCTTGGACACGATCGAATCAGCAGCGAACGCCCGCGGTGACGGGCAGAGGTACATGTGATAGCGAGATCCCAGTGGTGAAGCGCCAGGTGCGCCGTGTTCTGGCCGCGCCCCGATGGCTGTACCGAAAGTACCGCGCCTTCCGGGTGCTCCTGGTTGCGCTGCGCAAACTGGCGCGCAAAGAACGCGAGTGGAAGGTACCGCTCCGGTTACGCAAGCCCCGCTGGTGGCTGCGCGGGTTCCTCTCCCGCAGCGCCGTGCTGTACGAACTGGACCAGGGCAACGACCCCGAGCCCTACGTCACCGACGTACACCGGTACTTTCGCACCAAGAACATGGTGCACGCTCGCATTCAGGACATCATCAACAACAAGTTGTCCACCCACCTGCTGTTGGGGTCCATGGACATCCCCTCCCCGGAACTGCTGGGACTGTACTGGCGCCACCAGGTGCATCGCTTCCCGCAGGAGGGGCGCGTGCCCGTCCAGGCCTACCTGGAAGAGATGGACGACGGCGAGACATTGTTCTTCAAAGTCCTCGCCGGTGCGGAGGGGAAGAACATCTACGCTGTGCGCCGCACGGGCCCGGGGGAGTGGGCCATCAACGGCACGCCGCACCATCTGCGTGCCGCGGCTGGTGTATTCCTCGCGCAGAACCGGCCGTTGATCATCGAGCGCGGACTGGTGCAGCACCCTCACCAAGGTGCCCTCTACCCGGACTCGGTGAATACACTGCGGATCCTGACGATGCTCGACGTGCGCAACGGCGGGGACCCATTCATCGCGGCCGCCGTACAGCGCATTGGAAGCCGCCGTTCCGAGCCGGCGGACAACTGGACCCGCGGCGGGTTGAGCGCCCCCGTCGACTTGGCGACTGGTGAATTGGGGCGAGCCACGCGGCTGCCCGACCGGGACACCAAGGAGTGGTTCGACCACCACCCTGATACCGGGGCACCCATCCGAGGAGAGGTGGTCCCGTACTGGCAGGAGGTCTACGACCTCGTGATGCACTCAGCCAAAGTGCTGTCGTTCATGGAGTACATCGGCTGGGACATCGTGGTGACGCCCAGCGGCCCAGTAGTACTGGAGGCGAACATCAACACCGGATTGAACGTGATGCAATCGCACCGGCCACTGATGCAGGATCCGCGGGTACGCGCGTACTACAACGAGCGCGGCGTTCGCACCGGCCGGGAGACGGAGCCGATTCCTCCAGAGGATGCGCCGCTATGAGTCAGGCAACTGAGAGGCGAGGCGGCAGATGACAGTGCCGACATTGGGAGTGCTCGGAGGCATGGGCCCCGCAGCAACGGCGGACTTCCTGGCCAAGTTGGCCAAACGAACACCCGCCGAGTGCGACCAAGACCATCCTCGGACCATCGTGTATTCGGACCCCACAACCCCGGATCGCTCCGATGCGGTTCTGGGGCAAGGTGCCAGCCCTCTTGAGGCGATGCTCGAAGGGATTGCGTTCTTGGACCAGGCGGGCGTGGACCTTATCGCAGTGCCGTGCAACACGGCGCATTACTGGTACTCCCAACTGCAGGACGCCACCAACGTGCCAATATTGCACATCGTGGATGCGGTTAACACACAGATCGCGCAGGAAGCCGACGAGATCCAGACGGTGGGGCTTCTAGCGACGGACGGCACGGTTTCTAGCGGGATCTATCACGACGTACTAGGCGGCCACGGGCGCAGGGTCCTGACCGTTGATCACGACCAACGGGACAATCCGGTGATGGCGGGGATACGAGCAGTCAAAGCCGGTGAGATGGTCACCGCTCGTGAGTACCTGACCAGTGCGATGTCAGATCTTGCCCAACTGGGGGCCGAGGGGGTCGTCTACGGATGCACGGATGTCTCGGCAGCCATGCAGCCCGCCACGGACGTACCGCTGCGCGCTTGGGACTCTGCCGATGCTTTGGCCCTCGCCTGCGTCGAACAACTCCTCATCCCCACAAGGACCAAAGAGGTATCGAATGCGTACTGATCAGCAGGCGGTGCGGATCTCTCGGGTGCACGCCTATCACGTGCGCGTTCCGCTCGCTGAGCCCACGGGGCGGACCGCGACGAAGACTAACTTCATTGTGAGGTTGGACCTCAGCACCCCTCAGGGCGTTCAGCAGGCGCTGGGAGAATGCCAGCCAAGGGCGGCTGAAACGGGCGACTCGAGTTCCCGGTCGTGGCGGTTCCTGCTACAGACTCTCCAGGAGCTTCAGGGTGAGGTGATCGACTTCGCCAGCCGGGAGTCAGCGCTGGCCTGGGTCCGGGACAAGATGCGCTCGTTCGTGCAAGACGCGCGCACGATATATCTGGCGGAGGCGCAGCAACGGCGTTCGACATGGTCGGTGGTGCGCGGCGTGATGCGAGGTGGTGCGGAACTCTTGGGGCGCCGCGACCCCAGGATGCCCTACCGCGGCGTGCTCTTCGGAATTGAGACTGCGCTGCTCGACGCTGCTGCGAGGGTGTTAGGGATATCGGTCCCGGAATTGTTGGGTCCGCTGCGTGATGCGGCGCCGGTCCGGACCCGGATCGCTGTGGAGCCGGATGAGCAGGAGATTCTGAAGCACCTGCGGCAGTGGTTGGGCAATGATCCTGCGGGCCCCGCATGGGTGCACCTGCAGGCAAGATTGGAACCATCCGCCGCGGAGTCTTTGATCGAACGTGTCGCCGACGGCGTCGCAAGGAAGGAACTGCCGCAACAGATCATCATCGAAGAACCGCTCGGACTGAAACATCGGACCCGACTATCGGCGCTGCAGAAGCGCGCAGTAGTTCGTCATGGCGCGGGAGATGTGCGTATTATGACGGGCGGTCAGAGCGTCTGGGGGTTGGCCGGACTGCGTGCGGTTCAAGCCGGAGGTGGCTGCCGGGCGTTGCATATCCGTCCGGCTTCCAGCGGTGGTTTGCTCGCGAGCATCGCGTTGGCGAAAGAAGCGGTCCAAAGGAATCCGGATCTGCTTGTCGTGTTGAGCCATCACGATGGCGCCACGCGGATCGCCAGGCGCGCCACCGAAGCGCTCGCGGTCGCCTTGCCCGGACTCGCCTATGTGCTAAACGCCGGAGGTCGGTCGGGGACCGTGGACATGCCCACGGGCATTGGGCTGGGCACCTCGATGCCATATGGCGAGGTGGTCGACACGGTGACGGCTCATGAAGCATTCCCGCCGGTGCCGGAGCCTACAGAGCACGGTCCGAAACCGAACGAGTACGAGGAAGTGACCTATCTCCAACCGCTCGGGCCGAACGGGACGAAGGGACATCTACTCGAACGACAAGCCTTGTCGCTGGGCTTGCAGACCCGCCGATTCTCCAAGGGTGCCTTCACCGCGTCGGACGGGATTAACGACCCGCTCCTCATCAAGTGGAGCCGTTCGCCGTTGTCCAGTGCAGTCTCTCTCGCCTTGTGCACACACAAGGAGGCAACTCGGATCCGGCTAGCGCAAGCCGCGGTCCCGGTGCCACAGGGGCGGACCTTCGTCAATAGTGATCTTGACTCGGCGCGTGCCTTCGCCGGCCGGATCGGCTACCCCGTGGTGGTGAAACCTGCGATGGGTGTTCGTGGGATCGGGGTCGTAGCGAACATTCAGAACCGTGACGAACTCGACCTAGCCTTCGAACAACTCGCTTCGAGTAAGCTCGGCGATCAGGACGTGATCGTTGAGAAGCACATTCCGGGTAACGACTATCGCATCGTCGTCGTGGGCGAGGAAGTCATTGCGGCCATCTTGCGCGTGCCTGCGTCGGTGGTAGGCGACGGTGAGAGCACGATCGCCGAACTAATGATCCGCAAAAACCTCATGCGCAGACGGAATCCTCACCTCTGGGGACGACCGATCCTGTACGACAGCGCAGCGGAATTCCAACTACAGCGAGTGGGGATGTCCCTCGAGTCGGTGCCACCGAAGGGAGAGCGCGTCATGCTCTCCAATTCGAACAGCCTCTCACAGGGAGGTGATTCGACGGATGTCCTGGACGAACTCCACCCCTCGATCAAGGAGGCGTGCGTCAAGGCAGTGAAAGCCATACCTGGATTGGCCTTCTGCGGTGTCGACTTCTTGATCGAGGACCACACAAGGCCACTCGACGAACAGGTGGCGGGAATCTGTGAACTGAACGCCCACGCAGCGATCGGGAACTGTGAGTATCCGCTGTACGGCCAGCCCCGCCAGGTCGCGCAGGCTTTCATGGACGAGTGCGTGCGTAAGTTCGCGTTGCGCACGGCGGACGAGCGGGCGGAGGAACTGGCGCTCAAACTCACCATCCGTGGGCGGGTTAAAGGCGTAGGCTACCGGCGTTGGATGCAGAATCAGGCTGTGACGTTCGGGCTGCGGGGGTGGGTACGGAATCTCAATGGCCGCACGGTCGAAGCAGTGATCTGCGGACCTACCGGACCTGCCAGTGCTCTTGCCGCCGCGGCTGTGCTGGGACCGCGGCGTGCGTTGCCGACGTCGGTGACAACAACCCACACGACGCCGGTGACCAGCCAGAGTTTCGAGATCCGTCACAACCCGCGGAGGTGGGGCAACCGTGGCTGATGCAGTCCAGGGCCCGAAGGTTCCGACTGAACTTCGCGATGGGTACGAAGTCCACGCCGCCGCATTGCGTGCCGGTCTGCAGGTTGCGCTCTATCCGCGCCAGGTGCTGATCACCCGCGAGGTAGGCTCCGGGCGGGAAGCATCGTTCGTCCACGGCATTCCGGAGACAGCGCAACTGGGTCCGGTGACGTATGCGCAGGACAAGCGGATGCGCCGGGCGCTGATGGAATCTGCAGATCTCCCCATTCCGCGAGGAGTGACCTTCTCGGTGGGTCGGGGGGTCCAGGGAGCCAAGGACTTCGCGCGGAAGGTGGGGTATCCGGTTGTCGTGAAACCCGCGGTCGGAGACAACGCGATCGAGGTCTTCGCGGGGATCTGTGACGATCATGAGTTAGACGCTGCCATCGAGAGGTTGCGTGTGACGCCGAGTGAGCGCGAGACGTTCACCAGGGCAGCGTACGGGCTCACCGAATTGCGTGAGCCCGGGGAGGAGGACGGCCGCATCGTTGTCCCCCCTGGTTACCGCTTTCTGGTGGAACAGCACCTTCGCGGTACCTACCTGCGTGTCCTGGTCGTCGGCGATACGGCACATTCGGCTGTCGTGTGTCCTGGCTCACCGGGCCTGGAGCCAGTCAGGGACGCGCGCGAGGTCAGCGACGACGTACACCCTACGATATTCGACCTCGCCGTACGTGCGCTCCGAAGTATTCCGGGCCTCCCGTTGGCCGCAGTCGATTTCGTGCTCGATGACTACCGGCGTCCCGCTCACGACCAGAACATCAGCATCGTGGAGTTCTCTGAGCGCCCGGGGCTGGCGGTGCAAGCAACTGTATCGAGTCAGGCTAGTGCGCGCCTGGGTGAGCGAATCCTCCTGGAGCACCTTGACAGTGCTGGAATCACTGCGGAACTCATCGGCGATGTGGTGTCTGTCAGATGGAGCGCCCACGCCCTGCCGGATCCGGCGCGCGCGGAAGAAGCCGTGCGCATATTCTGCAAGGCGTCCGCTGTCGCGGCCGGACCAGGTGAGACGGATGCGGTTGAAGGTGCGCTGCATCTGGATCTTCATGGACCTGCGCACCAAATCGCACGGTTAACGGAACTGCTGCTGGACGGAAAACTGGATGGGCACCGAGCAATGTTCGTGGGTGCTCAGCCCATCGCACCGAGATCCATCGAGGCCGCAAGTTCGATCCAACCTTCATCATGACCAACCAGGCCCCGATCGAACTGACCCGGGTAGCACTCGGCGCCCGTAACCCGGCCGGGGTGAGTTCAGGGTCAGCCGTCACGCTGCGGATAGAAGCGCGTAGTTCTCACGGTGATCAGCTCGTCGGCCATGGTGAGACAGCCGTGGTGTCCGAGAACCGATCGCCGTACCGCACGATGATGCGTTGGGCGAAGTCGCTGGTCGGTTACCGCCTGCATTTTCGGAATCAGCAGGAGGCGATCGAAGAAGTCCTGCGTCTCCTCGATGATGGCGTCGGCCACCCCGGGGAGGAGACCGGATGCGTACTGAAATCCCTTAGCGCTCGTGCTGCAGCCGAAGTTGCGCTGCTGGAAGTTGTGGCTGCCGCGTTCCGGACCGCCGTGCCGAAACTGGTTTCGCCCGCAGAGCCTCACTATCGCGTCGCACCACGCGCGCTCGCAATCAGCGAGATCCGTGACACTCTGAAGGCAACGAGCCCGTCGAATCGGCCGCTCAGAATCACTTTGGAAGGCAACCTAAGTCGAGATCTGGACCTACTTGAAAGGGTTGGAGAAGCGGCGCCCGAGGTACCGCTCTGGTGGCTCGAAGGCAGGGAAAGGTACGCGGAGAGGGACGCTAAGAAACTGATCGACGAGTTGGCATCCCGGCTGGGGATTACATTTCCGCCACGGATCTTCTTGGAACAGCCCACAAGCAGGTCCCAGCGGAGAACGTTGGGAGCGCTCCAAAAGCGGGCGGATCGCAGAATTCGCCGGCTCAAAGAAGGCGACACAGAACTACTGATTATGGCGAGTGAGTCAGTTACGTCCCTCGAACACTTCGAGCAAGTCAGAAACGGGGGCGACTGTCGTTTGGTGAACCAGATCGGAAGAGCACACGTCTGAACTCCAGTCACACACAGAAATCTC
>CALKWS010000230.1 GCA_938004115.1 uncultured Ruaniaceae bacterium | reverse complement strand
TATCGCAGGTCGACATCGCCTTCGTTGGCCAGTACGAGGTTGCCGGCGACGCTCTCGCCCGGCATGACGTTCTCCACGGAACCGAACGCGAACTCCGGTGACTCGCCATTGATCGTCAACTCGACGTCCGCGGCACCGAACAGCCCGGACTCGGCCGTGGCGGTGTCGGTCCACGCAGCCATGGTCCCGGTGGCGCCGAGCCCCAGGACCACCCCCAGGGACAGCCCGGCGCGGACGCGATCCCACGTGGTGCGGGCCGGACGCCTGCGAGTCGAGCCGGTGGCCTGCCGGCGATCAGTGTCGGCGGAGGTCATGATCCATCTCCTTCGTGCCCGCGTCGTGACCGGCGGGACTCGGCGAAACTCGAACCGAACATCCACAGTGCGTAGACGCCCAGCCCGCCGACCGCGACGGTGACGAGCACGCCCCGCAGGTCGCCCGTCAGCGCGGAGTTGACGTGCCCCAGATAGGGCACCGAGTACCACAGGCTGCCGCGGATCTGCTCCGGGACCAGCAGGTCCCGGTCCGGAACGTTGTTGGCATCCCCCTGGGTCTGGAACCTCGGGGTGCCCTGCGCGTCGTAGACCACCTGGGTGATGCGATGGGTATTGACCGCCGGGTTGTCCGACTCGATCTGGAAGGTGATCACGTCACCAGCACGCAACTCCGTGGGCGGGACGTCCTTGACCACGATCAGCGTGCCCGGCGAGAGCGTCGGCTCCATCGACCCGCTGAGCACCGTGTACGGGGTGGCGCCAGCGAGCCGGGGCACCACGACCAGTGCGGCCAGCACCGCGACGGCGACAAACAGAAGAAGCCACGACGTGACCGTGCGGATCCACCACCACACGCCGGTGCGCTCGGCCCCCTCCCCCGCCACGGCGGTGGGTTGCTCCTGAACGGCCGTCATGACTGGGTTCCCTGGAAGGTGAAGGTGGCCGTGCCCTGCTCGCCGACGGTGGGATTCTCGCCCATGGTGACCCGGAAGCACAGGATCTCCGACGCGCCGGAACTCAGCGCGCGGTAAGTGGTCTCGGCCTCGGTCAGCGACCCGGAGTACAGATCGTCCCCCACCGCGTCCTCCGAGGCCGGGCACTCGGCCTCGGAGGACACCGCGGTCACCTGCAACTGCAGCGGCAGATCCGCGTCCAGCGTCGCCGACTCGAGTCGGTACTGCATCGCCTCGGTGCCGGTGTTGAGCACGTGCAGCGGATGCTGCACGTAGTCGCCACTCATCATGTTGGGGCCGGTGAGGTCCACGAACGTGTAGGCGGACGACGTCGCCCCGGAGGCGCCGACCTCGATGCCGAGGCTTCCCGAGGTGATGGTCGTGCCGTCGGAGTCTGCGGAATCGCTCCACAGTGCCCCCGTCTGCTGCACCGACAGGACCGACACCCCCGCGACGGCGACCGCCGCGAGGGCCCAACGATGATGAGTGGCCATCAGTTCTACTCCCGACCGATCAGGGGGTGGGCCCCGCCGGGGCGGTCTGCTGGAGCGTGATGGTCGAGCCCTCAAGGCTCGCTTCGGTCTCCATCCCGTCGGTACCCGAGGTTTCCGGGTTGAAGGTGATGGTTGTGGTCACCGAGACCGTGTCCCCGTTATTGGCTTCGGTGATGTTGTCCAGCGTGATACCGGTCGTGTCGGAGGTAGCGTCCACCGTCAAG
>CALKWS010000229.1 GCA_938004115.1 uncultured Ruaniaceae bacterium | reverse complement strand
GGCCCCGGAGGCGCGATCGCGCGAGTCGACGCCGGCGGACACGTGCACGCCGCGCGTGCGGACGTCGTCGACACCGGGTCGACCTACCTACCCCGGCTGCTCCTCGGGGAGTCCAGCCTCGTCGCAGCGGTCAAACGCAGCGACGAACCGGTCTGGGACCTGTGGGCCCTCGACCCCTCCGAACTAGGGTGGTGATGACGTCCGCCTCGAGCGATGGAGCCCTCGTGCCAGACCCGACTCCCCCGGCCACTGCGATGCTGGGCCGCACCGCCCGCGATATCGCGGCCGCCGTCCAGGCCGGTTACGTGACCGCGACCGCGGTGGCCCGTGCCCACCTGGACCACCTGGACGCGGTCGAGCCGCGGCTGCAGGCCTACACCCGGGTGCTGCACCAGGAGGCGCTGGCTGACGCCGCCAGGACCGACTCCCGGCCCGATCGCGCCGAACTGCCGCTGGCCGGGGTCCCCGTCGCCGTCAAGGACATCGTCGACGTCGCCGGCCACCCGGCAGCGCACGGCAGCCGGGCGCTGCCGGCCCGTACCGCTACCCGCGACCATCCCCTGGTGGCCGCGCTCCGGACCGCCGGGGCCACGGTGATAGGAAAGACCCGGTGCTCCGAACTGTCGATCTGGGGCACCTCCGATGACACCGCGGGCACCACCGTGTCCCCTTGGGCGCCGGAGCGCAGTGCCGGCGGCTCCTCGGGTGGTTCCGGCGCCGCGGTGGCGGCGGGCACCGTGGCCCTGGCGCTGGCCTCCGACGGTCTCGGGTCGGTACGCATCCCGGCGGCCGCGAACGGCGTGGTGGGGATCCGGCCCGGAGCGGATCTGCTGCCGGCAACGATGGGCGACGGCTCCCCGCACTGGTTCGGGATGACCCGGTTCGGCCCGATCGCGACCACGGTGGAGGACACCGCGTTGGCGCTGTCGGTGCTCACCGGCAGGGACTACGCGCAGGTGACGGCCCCGGATCGCCCGTTGCGCGTGGGGGTCTCCTGGCGCGCCCCGGCCCCGGTGCCAGTGGCCGCGCCGATCGCCCGCGCCCTGGTCGACGTGGGGTGGTCACTGCACCGCGCCGGTCACCGGGTCCGGCGCGCCGAAGTGCCCTACGACCTGCCGACCACCGGCGCGGTACTGGCCCGGTGGACCCAGGGCGCGGCCCGGGACGTGGCGGACTTGGCCGCCGATCCCTCGCTGCTGCAGCGGCGCTCCCGGGTGCACGCCGGGCTGGGGCGAGTGATGGCCCGGGTGTGGCCGGTGCGTCCGGAGCAGGCCCGGCGCTGGCGGGAACGGGTCGAGCCGCTGCTCACCGAGCACGATGTGCTGCTCACCCCGGTGCTGGCTCGCACGCCCCCCGCTGCGACGGCGTGGCATCGACGCGGGTGGGCGGCCAACATCGTCTCCAACTTCGCCTCCTACCCGTTCCCCTCGGTGTGGAACCTGGCCGACGTGCCGGCGATCTCCGTACCGGTGGGCACCACGGAGGGCCGTCCGATGGCCGTGCAGGTGATCGCCGGCCCCGGGCGGGAGGTGGTGGTGCTCTCGGTCGCCCGGCAACTGGAGTCACTCGTGCCGTGGCGCCGGCACCCGCGCGGTTGGGGACTAGTCGACTGAACCGCCGGCCAACGGGTCGGCGCGTTCCAGCGCAGCAGCTTTCTCCGCCCTTCCCATCAGCGCGTACGCCAGCGCCCAGTCCTGCGCCCGCGCCATTTCCAGGCCGCGCCAGGCGCCACCGGGACGAGCCGGGATCCGCACCGTGCCGCCCGGGGTCCGGAGCGCGAACCGGACGATCAGGTCCACCTGCCTGCCCCGCAGGTCGAAGCAGAGTGCGGCTGCGCTCCGGAACAACTCGGTGGGGCGACCTTCCCGGAAGTCGACACCGAGACGGATCAGGGCCGCTCGGACCAGGTCCGGCTCGGCGTCGGTCACCAGGTCCCAGTCCCGCACCCGCGTGGTCAGCCCGAGAGAGGCCAGCAGTGCCGATCCGCCGAGCACCGTGGGGACGCCGGCGTCCGCCAGCGCCTGTTGCAGCCCGCGGATGGCGGCTACGTCGTCCTGGTCGGGAGGCATCGTGGGCTCCGCTCGATCGTGGGGCCGGGGAACGCGCGCCGGACGGCGCCGGCGTGCGTGAGACGATAAGGGGCATGAACACTGAGCACAACGGCGCCCCGTCCGCCCCCGAACGGAGCCCCGGCGGCGCCTCCGAGGTCGAGAAGGAACTGTCCGCACGAGGCAGCAACCGGTCCCAGCGGCCCACGTCCCGGGCGTTCCGGGAGTTCATCGCCACCGGCTGGGCCGAGCGCGCCGATGAGGTGCCGGCCCGGGAGGCGGTGGCCGACTACACCCCCGCGCGGCGCCGGGCGCTGTCGGCGATGTTCGAGGGTGAGCGGCTGATCATCCCGGCCGGACCGCTCAAGGTGCGCTCCAACGACACCGACTACCGGTTCCGGCCGCACTCGGCGTTCGCGCACCTGACCGGCCTGGGCACCGACGAGGAGCCGGATGCGGTGCTGGTGCTCGAACCGCAGGAGGGCGGTGGGCACGAACCGACGCTGTACTTCCGCCCTCAGGCCGGGCGGGACAGCGAGGAGTTCTACGCCAACGCCCGGTACGGGGAGTTCTGGATCGGCCCGCGCCCGTCCCTGGCCGACGTGGAGGCGCGCACCGGCCTGAACTGCGCCCACCTGGACTCCTTCGACGACGCGATCAGCAAGGATGCCGGCCACGTCCTGATGCGGGTGGTGCCCGGCGCCGACGCCTCGATCGAGGACCGGGTGGCCGCATTGCGCGAGGGGATGGACACCGAGGAGCAGCAGCGGGCCGACGCCGCTCTGGCCGAGGCGCTGAGCGAACTGCGCCTGGTCAAGGACGAGTGGGAGGTGGACCAGCTGCGCGAGGCGGTGGCCGCCACCATCGATTCCTTCGAGGAGGTGGTGCGGGCCCTGCCCCGCGCGGTGGGGCACCCCCGGGGGGAACGGGTCATCGAGGGTGCATTCTTCGCCCGCGCCCGCGAACACGGCAACGGCATCGGGTACGACACCATCGCCGCCGCCGGGAATCACGCCACCACCCTGCACTGGATCCGCAATCACGGTGAGGTCCGGCCCGGGGAGCTGGTGCTGGTCGATGCCGGGGTGGAGGTGGACTCCCTGTACACCGCCGACATCACCCGCACCCTGCCGGTGGACGGCCGGTTCACCGACATCCAGCGCAAGGTCTACACCGCTGTACTGGATGCGGCCGACCATGCCTTCGCCGTCGCCCGTCCCGGCCTGAAGTTCCGTGACGTGCACGCCGCCGCCATGGAGGTCCTCGCCCACCGGCTGGAGGAGTGGGGCCTGCTGCCGGTGGACGCCGCCACCAGCCTGGACCCGGAGGGGCAGTACCACCGCCGGTGGATGCCGCACGGCACCTCCCACCACCTGGGCCTGGACGTGCACGACTGCGCCCAGGCGCGCCGGGAGATGTACCTGGACGCCGAGCTGCGCCCGGGCATGGTGTTCACCATCGAACCGGGCCTGTACTTCAAGTCCGATGACCTGACCGTGCCGGAGGAGTACCGCGGCATCGGCGTGCGGATCGAGGACGATGTGCTGGTCACCGCCGACGGGGTGGAGAACCTGTCCGCCGCGCTGCCCCGCCGGCCCGATGAGGTGGAGGCGTGGATGGCCTCCCTGCGAGGCTGATGAGCAGCTCGGCGAGCACACCCGCGCGGGTGGCCTCCGCCGTCGGCGCGTGGGCCGGTCGCCACCGCGCCGCGCTCCTGGCGAGCGCTGCGCTCACCGCGGTGTACACGCTGTTCTCCTGGCGGCAGTGGGCGCGGTTCGAGGTGCCCTCCTGGGATCTGGGCATCTTCACCCAGTTGATGCGGGCCTACGCCGAACTCCGGGCGCCGGTGGTGCCGATCAAAGGTGAGGGCTTCATGCTCCTGGGGGACCACTTCCATCCCCTGCTGGCGGTGTTCGCTCCCCTCTACGCGCTGTGGCCCTCCGGGCTCACCCTGCTGGTGGCCCAGGCGGTGTGCGTGGGGATCTCCGCCGGCATCATCACCGCCTGCGGGGTGCGGCACCTGGGCCGGTGGCCGGGGGTGGCGATCGGAGTGGCCTACGGGTTGAGTTGGGGCATCCAGTCCGCGGTGGCCTCCCAGTTCCACGAGGTGGCCCTGGCCCTGCCGGTGCTCGCGGCGAGCCTGTCCGCGCTGGTCCGCCGGCAGCACCGGGCCGCGGCGTTGTGGTCCCTGCCGTTGCTGGGGATCAAGGAGGACCTGGGCCTGACCGTCGCCGCCATCGGCGTGGTGATCGCGATCCGCGGGTCGCGCCGGCTGGGTCTGGGCCTCACCGCGGTCGGGGTGGGCGCCTTCTGGATCACCACCACCGTGGTGCTGCCGGCGTTGAATCCCGACGGCGTGTGGGACTACGCCGAGGACAGCATCGTGGCCCAGTTGTTCGCCGACCCGCTGGCCGCGCTGGCCGGGCTCGGCGCCGGCGTGACGGA
>CALKWS010000228.1 GCA_938004115.1 uncultured Ruaniaceae bacterium | reverse complement strand
CCCGACGGCGCGTACCCGGCTCACGCACGAACGGCCCGACACCGAGGCGGGACACGGAGGCGGGACACCGAGACCGGGCGAGTATCCGCCGGGCCGGCAACCGGGTGGTCGGCTCGGTGCAGGGCGCCCGGGGCCTGAACGAGAATCGGGCCCGGCCCCATCGAGGGAGCCGGGCCCGATTCGGGTCCTCAGGTCAGGTCAGCGGAAATCCGCCTCGTAGCCCTGTCCCAGGTCCAGTTCTTCCAGTGCGATGGAGTCGGTGCCATCGGTGACCGGCCCGTAGTCGATCTCGTCGTACCCGAAGTTGGGGTACAACTCGGCCCGGGCCGCCTCGGTGGGCTCCACCCGCACGTTGCGGTACCGCTCCAGGCCGGTGCCGGCCGGGATGAGCTTACCGATGATGACGTTCTCCTTCAGCCCGCGCAGGGCATCGGAGCGGCCGCTCATCGCGGCCTCCGTGAGCACCTTGGTGGTCTCCTGGAAGGAGGCCGCCGACAGCCAGGAGTCGGTGGCCAGGGAGGCCTTGGTGATACCCATCAGCTCCGGACGCCCGGAGGCGGGCTGGCCGCCCTCGGAGACGACCCGGCGGTTCTCGTCCTCGAACACGGTGCGGTCGGCCAGTTCGCCGGGCAGCAGGTTGGAGTCACCGGAGTCCAGCACGGTCACCCGCCGCAGCATCTGCCGCACGATGACCTCGATGTGCTTGTCGTGGATGTCCACGCCCTGGGACCGGTAGACCTCCTGCACCTCGTCCACCAGGTGCTTCTGCACCGCACGCGGGCCGAGGATGCGCAGGACCTTCTTCGGGTCCACCGCTCCGACCACGAGCTGCTGCCCGACCGCGACGTGATCGCCGTCGGAGACCAGCAGCCTGGAGCGCTTGGTGACCGGGTAGGACACCTCGTCGCTGCCGTCGTCCGGGGTGATGACCAACTTGCGGGACCGTTCGGTCTCCTCGATCGACACCCGTCCGGCGACCTCGCTGATCGGCGCCTCACCCTTGGGGGTGCGGGCCTCGAACAGCTCGGTCACGCGGGGCAGACCCTGGGTGATGTCCTCGCTGCTGACGGCACCACCGGTGTGGAAGGTCCGCATCGTCAGCTGGGTACCGGGCTCACCGATCGACTGGGCGGCGATGATGCCCACCGCCTCGCCGATGTCGACCAGTTTGCCGCTGGCCAGCGAGCGGCCGTAGCAGGTGGCGCAGGTACCGACACGGGACTCACAGGTGAGCACCGAACGGACCTTGAGCTCGGCGATCCCGTGGGCCTCCAGCTGCCGCAGCAGCACGTCGCCCACGTCCTCGCCGTTGTTGCCCAGCACCTCGCCGTCGGCCGTGCTGACCGGGCCGGCCAGGGCACGTCCGTAGACCGAGGTCTCCACCGTGTCCGCCAGCCGGGTGGTGCCGTCCGGGGAGGTCTCCAGCACCTTCAGGGTCAGGCCCCGCTCGGTGCCGCAGTCCTGCTCGCGGATGATCACGTCCTGGGAGACGTCCACCAGACGACGGGTGAGGTACCCGGAGTCGGCGGTCCGCAGCGCGGTGTCCGCCAGCCCCTTACGGGCACCGTGGGTGGCGATGAAGTACTCCAGCACCGACAGCCCGTCGCGGTAGTTCGACTTGATCGGCCGCGGGATGATCTCACCCTTGGGGTTGGCCACCAGGCCACGCATCCCGGCGACCTGCCGGACCTGCATCCAGTTACCGGCCGCCCCGGAATCCACCATCCGGTTGACCGGGTTGTCCTGCGGGAAGTTCTCCCGCATGGCCTCGTCCACCTCGTTGGTGGCCTGGGTCCAGATCTCGATCAGTTCCTGACGACGCTCGTCGTCGGTGATCAGGCCGCGGTCGTACTGGCCCTGCACCTTGGCCGCCTTCTCGTCGTAGGCGTCCAGGATCTCGTTCTTGCGCGCGGGTGCGAGCACGTCGGAGATCGCGATGGTGACACCGCTGCGGGTGGCCCAGTAGAACCCGGCGTCCATCAGCGCATCGAGGCTGGCGCCCACGGCGACCTTGGGGTACCGCTCGGCCAGGTCGTTGACGATCGAGGACGCCAGGCGCTTGTTCACCTGCTCGTTGACGTACGGGAAGTCCACCGGCAGCGCCTCGTTGAACAGGGCGCGGCCCAGGGTGGTCTGGAGCAACACCGGGTCGCCCTCGCTCCACCCCTCCGGGGCCTCCCAGCCACGAGCGGGCGGGACCACGTCGTTCATCCGGATGGTCACCGGGGCGCCGAGCGCCAGCTCCTCGGCGTCGTAGGCCATGATCGCCTCGGCCACGGAGGAGAACGTCCGTCCGGCACCCACACCCTCCGGCTCCTCGGCCGTCAGGTGGAACAGCCCGACCACCATCTCGTGGGTGGGCATGGTCACCGGACGCCCGTCGGAGGGCTTGAGGATGTTGTTGGCCGACAGCATCAGGATCCGCGCCTCGGCCTGGGCCTCGGCGGACAGCGGCAGGTGCACCGCCATCTGGTCACCGTCGAAGTCGGCGTTGAACGCCGCGCAGACCAACGGGTGCAGGTGGATGGCCTTACCTTCCACCAGTTGCGGTTCGAAGGCCTGGATACCCAGCCGGTGCAGGGTCGGGGCGCGGTTCAGCAGCACCGGGTGCTCGGTGATGACCTCTTCCAGCACGTCCCAGACCACCGAGCGGGCACGCTCGACCATCCGCTTGGCGGACTTGATGTTCTGGGCGTGGTTGAGGTCCACCAGCCGCTTCATCACGAACGGCTTGAACAGTTCCAGCGCCATCTGCTTGGGCAGGCCGGCCTGGTGCAGCTTCAGCTGCGGGCCGACGACGATCACGCTCCGGCCGGAGTAGTCCACCCGCTTACCGAGCAGGTTCTGCCGGAACCGGCCCTGCTTGCCCTTGAGCATGTCCGAGATGGACTTCAGCGGACGGTTGCCCGGACCGGTCACCGGACGGCCGCGGCGGCCGTTGTCGAACAGCGAGTCCACGGATTCCTGCAGCATCCGCTTCTCGTTGTTGACGATGATCTCCGGGGCGCCCAGGTCGAGCAGTCGCTTGAGGCGGTTGTTCCGGTTGATCACCCGGCGGTACAGGTCGTTCAGGTCCGAGGTGGCGAACCGGCCACCGTCGAGCTGGACCATCGGGCGCAGGTCCGGCGGGATCACCGGGATGCAGTCCAGCACCATGCCCTGCGGGGAGTTGTTGGTGGTGAGGAAGGCGTTGACCACCTTCAACCGCTTCAACGCCCGGGTCTTGCGCTGGCCCTTACCGGTGCGGATGACCTCGCGGAGCTTCTCCGCCTCGGCCTCCAGGTCGAAGCTCTCCAGCCGCTTCTGGATCGCCCCGGCACCCATCGACCCCTCGAAGTAGGTGCCGTAACGGCTCTCCAGTTCGCGGTAGAGCAGTTCGTCGCCCTCCAGGTCGGAGACCTGCAGGTTCTTGAACCGGTCCCACACCTGCTCCAGGCGGTCCAGTTCGGCGTCGGCACGCTTACGGATCTGGGCCATCTCCCGCTCGGCGGAATCCTTGACCTTGCGGCGTGCGTCCGCCTTGGCGCCCTCGGCCTCCAGCTCGGCCAGGTCGGCCTCGAGCTTCTCGGTGCGCTGGGCGATGTCCAGGTCACGCTGCTTGGTGATCTGGTCCTTCTCCAGGTCGATCTCGTTCTGCAGGCTCGGCAGGTCCTCGTGCCGGCCGTCCTCGTCGACCCAGGTGATCATGTAGGCCGCGAAGTAGATGACCTTCTCCAGGTCCTTCGGGGCCAGGTCGAGCAGGTAGCCCAGCCGGCTGGGCACGCCCTTGAAGTACCAGATGTGGGTGACGGGGGCGGCCAGCTCGATGTGGCCCATCCGCTCCCGGCGCACGCCGGCGCGGGTCACCTCGACGCCGCAGCGCTCACAGATGATGCCCTTGAAGCGGACGCGCTTGTACTTGCCGCAGTAGCACTCCCAGTCCCGGGTGGGGCCGAAGATCTTCTCGCAGAAGAGGCCGTCCTTCTCGGGCTTGAGGGTGCGGTAGTTGATGGTTTCGGGCTTCTTGACCTCGCCGTGCGACCACTGGCGGATGTCGTCGGCCGTGGCCAGGCCGATGCGCAGCTCGTCGAAGAAGTTGACGTCGAGCACTTAATTCGTCCCCTGCTCTCGAAGAATGCGGAAGTTAGACCTCTTCGACACTGCTCGGCTCGCGCCGACCCAGGTCGATTCCCAGTTCCTCCGCCGCGCGGAAGACGTCCTCGTCACTGTCCCGCATCTCGATGGACATACCGTCACTGGACAGCACCTCCACGTTCAGACAGAGCGACTGCATCTCCTTGATGAGCACCTTGAAGGACTCAGGGATACCCGGCTCGGGGATGTTCTCGCCCTTGACGATGGCCTCGTAGACCTTGACACGGCCCACCACGTCGTCGGACTTGATGGTGAGCAGTTCCTGAAGCGCGTAGGCGGCGCCGTAGGCCTCCAGCGCCCAGACCTCCATCTCACCGAAACGCTGACCACCGAACTGTGCCTTACCGCCCAGCGGCTGCTGGGTGATCATCGAGTACGGCCCGGTGGAACGGGCGTGGATCTTGTCGTCCACCAGGTGGTGGAGCTTCAGGATGTACATGTAGCCCACCGACACCGGCTCCGGGAACGGTTCGCCGGAACGGCCGTCCAGCAGCACCGCCTTACCGGAGGAGTCCACCAGCCGTTCCCCGTCCCGGGACAGGTTGGTGTGCTCCAGCAGGCCGCGAACCTCCTCCTCGTGCAGGCCGTCGAAGACCGGGGAGGCCACCGGGGTGCCGGCTTCGCCCTTGAGGGCCTCGGGCGCGAAGTGCTGCGCCCAGCGCGGCAGCTTGCCGTTCTTGGCCTCCTCGATGCCGATGTCCCAGCCGTGCTTGGCCACCCACCCCAGGTGGGTCTCGAGCACCTGACCGACGTTCATCCGGCGCGGCACGCCCAGGGGGTTGAGGATGATGTCCACCGGGGTGCCGTCGGGCAGGAACGGCATGTCCTCGACGGGCAGGATCTTCGCGATCACGCCCTTGTTGCCGTGCCGGCCGGCGAGCTTGTCACCGTCGGTGATCTTGCGCCGCTGGGCGATGTACACCCGCACCAGGTGGTTCACCCCGGGTGGGAGCTCGTCGCCGTCGTCCCGGTTGAACTCCCGGACCGCGATGACGGTCCCGGACTCACCGTGCGGCACCTTCAGCGACGTGTCCCGCACCTCGCGGGCCTTCTCACCGAAGATCGCCCGCAGCAGCCGTTCCTCCGGGGTCAGCTCGGTCTCACCCTTCGGGGTGACCTTCCCGACGAGCACGTCACCGGCCCCGACCTCGGCACCGATGCGGATGATGCCGCGTTCGTCCAGGTCCGCCAGGACCTCATCGGAGACGTTCGGGATGTCGCGGGTGATCTCCTCCGGGCCCAGTTTGGTGTCCCGGGCGTCCACCTCGTGCTCCTCGATGTGGATGGAGGAGAGCACGTCGTCCTGCACCAGGCGCTGGGACAGGATGATGGCGTCCTCGAAGTTGTGGCCCTCCCAGGCCATGAACGCCACCAGCAGGTTCTTGCCCAGGGCCAGTTCGCCCTCCTCGGTGGAGGGACCGTCGGCCAGGACGGAACCGACCTCGACCCGGTCACCCTCATCGACCAGCACCCGCTGGTTGTAGGAGGTGCCCTGGTTGGACCGGTCGAACTTGGCCACCTTGTACGTCTGGGTGCCGCCGTCGTCCAGGCTCACCACGATCGCGTCCGCGGAGACCTCGGTCACCACGCCCGCCTTGGTCGCCACGATCACGTCGCCGGCGTCCACGGCGGCACGCCGCTCCATGCCGGTGCCCACCAGCGGGGCCTCGGCGCGGAGCAGCGGCACCGCCTGGCGCTGCATGTTCGCACCCATCAGCGCCCGGTTGGCGTCGTCGTGCTCCAGGAACGGGATCATCGCGGTGGCCACCGACACCATCTGCCGGGCCGAGACGTCCATGTAGTCCACCTGGTCGGCGGGCACGTCGATCGCCTCACCGCCGCGGATACGGACCAGCACGGTCTCCTCGGTGAACCGGCCCTCGTCGTCGACCGCGGCGTTGGCCTGGGCGATGACGTAACGGTCCTCGTCATCGGCGGTCAGGTACTCCACCTCGTCGGTGACCCGGCCCTTGACCACCTTGCGGTAGGGGGTCTCGACGAACCCGAAGGGGTTGATCCGGGCGTAGGTCGCCAGCGAGCCGATCAGGCCGATGTTCGGGCCCTCCGGGGTCTCGATGGGGCACATCCGGCCGTAGTGGGAGGGGTGCACGTCCCGCACTTCCATGCCGGCCCGGTCCCGGGACAGCCCGCCCGGGCCCAGTGCGGACAGGCGCCGCTTGTGGGTCAGGCCCGCCAGCGGGTTGTTCTGGTCCATGAACTGGGAGAGCTGGGAGGTGCCGAAGAACTCCTTGATGGAGGCCACCACCGGGCGGATGTTGATCAGCGTCTGCGGCGTGATCGCCTCCACGTCCTGGGTGGTCATCCGTTCCCGGACCACGCGTTCCATCCGGGACAGGCCGGTGCGGACCTGGTTCTGGATGAGCTCGCCCACCGCGCGGATCCGGCGGTTGCCGAAGTGGTCGATGTCGTCGGTCTCGACCGGGATGTCGATCTCCTGACCGTCGCGCTGACCGGGCAGGGTGCTCTCGCCCTGGTGCAGCGCGGCCAGGTACCGGATCGTGGCCACGACGTCGGCGCGGGTGAGTACCGAGTCGCTCAGCGGGGCGTCCAGGCCCAGCTTCTTGTTGAGCTTGTACCGACCGACCTTGGCCAGGTCGTAGCGCTTGTCGTTGAAGTAGAAGTTCTCCAGCAGTGCCTGACCGGCCTCGACCGTCGGCGGCTCACCCGGGCGGATCTTGCGGTAGATGTCCAGCAGCGCCTCGTCCTGGGTCGCGACGGTGTCCTTCTCCAGGGTGTCCAGCACCGCGGGGAAGTCGGCGAACTCCTCCCGGATCTCGGCCTCGGTCATGCCCAGGGCCTTGAGGAACACCGTGACCGACTGCTTACGCTTCCGGTCCACGCGCACGCCCACGGCGTCGCGCTTGTCGATCTCGAATTCCAGCCAGGCGCCGCGGGAGGGGATCACCTTGGCGGTGAAGACGTCCTTGTCGGAGGTCTTGTCCGGGGTGCGCTCGAAGTACACGCCCGGGGAACGCACCAACTGGGACACCACCACGCGTTCGGTGCCGTTGATGATGAAGGTGCCCTGTTCGGTCATCAGGGGGAAGTCCCCCATGAAGACCGTCTGGGACTTGATCTCACCGGTGGTGTAGTTCACGAACTCGGCGGTCACGAACAGCGGCGCGGAGTAGGTGAAGTCCTTCTCCCGGCACTCGTCCGCGCTGTACTTCGGAGGCTCGAAGCGGTGCTCGCGGAACGACAGCGACATGGTGCCGCCGAAGTCCTCGATCGGGGAGATCTCCTCGAAGATCTCCTCCAGCCCGGAGGCGGCGGTCTCGCCGCTGGCCTCCATCCGCGCTTGCCAGCGGTCGTTGCCCAGCAACCAGTCGAAACTGTCGACTTGCAGTCCGAGCAGGTCCGGGGCTTGTAATGGTTCGTGGATTCGCGCGAATGAGACGCGACGGGAGGCGGTACGTTTTTCGATGGCTTCAGTGGTTGGAGCAGAAGGGGTGCGCGAGGCAGCCAAGAGGGGTCCTTCCAAGCAGGTCGTGTGCACGCGCGCTGCTAGGACCCCTGATCGCTCATCCCCTCGTCGGACCTGCACACGCCGAATCGGGGCGGATTCACCTCGTATGTAGTGGTCCGGAGGACGGCGTCAGGGGCACACGACAGCGCAAAGCGACAGCATAGCCGCTAGGGCGAGCCTTGTCCAGCACTGACTCCCCCGTGGCGGCGGGGCGGGTGGTCACCGGGCCGGTCCGACGGCGGTCCGCGGGGCTCCGAGCCGATCGTAGCGGACCGGTGGTCCGGCGCGGCGAACCGTCAAGTGACGGCGGCGGCCGAGACGCGAAACCCGCACCGCCGGGGTGTGGCGGTGCGGGCCTCGGCTCGACGCGCGGTCGAACTCACGCGGATGGTTGTGCCATCCGCGCGGGGATCACTTGAGGGTGACGGTGGCGCCGGCGCCCTCGAGGGCCTCCTTGGCCTTGTCCGCGGCCTCCTTGTCGACGCCTTCCAGGACCGGCTTCGGCGCGCCGTCGACCAGGTCCTTGGCCTCCTTCAGGCCGAGGCTGGTCAGGGCACGGACCTCCTTGATGACCTGGATCTTCTTGTCGCCCACGGACTCCAGGACGACGTCGAACTCCGACTGCTCCTCCGCGGCCTCCTCGCCGCCACCGGCGGCGGGGGCACCAGCGGCCACGGCGGCGACCGGGGCAGCGGCGGTGACCTCGAAGGTGTCCTCGAACTCCTTCACGAACTCCGAGAGTTCGAGCAGGGTCATTTCCTTGAAAGCGTCAATGAGCTCTTCGGTGCTGAGCTTCGCCATGGTGGCGTTCCTTCCTTGTCAGGTACTGCTTGCGCAAGAAGCAGCGGGGTGGGATGACTCCGGCCGCGGTCAGGCCGCGGTGGAGTCCTCGGCGTCCTGCTTCTGGCGCAGGGCCTCGATGGTGCGTACCGCCTTGGCGGCTGGGGCGTTGAAGACGTAAGCGGCCTGGTTCAGGCTCGCCTTGAGTGCGCCGGCCAACTTGGACAGCAGCACTTCGCGGGACTCCAGATCGGCGAGCTTGGTGATGTCCTCGGCGGTCAGGGTGCGACCTTCCAGGACACCGGCCTTGATCACCAGGCTGGGGTTGTTCTTGGCGAAGTCCCGTAGACCCTTGGCGGCCTCGACCGGGTCGCCTTCGATGAACGCCAGGGCGGTGGGGCCGTTGAACTGCCCCTCGAAGGCGTCCACGCCGGCTTCCTTGGCTGCGATCTGGGTCAGGGTGTTCTTCGACACCCGGTACGTGGTGGAGCCACCGAGGGAGGTGCGCAACTCCTTGAGCTGGGACACCGTCAGGCCGCGGTACTCGGTCAGCACGACAGCGTCGGACTGGCGGAAGCGCTCCGTCAGCTCGGCAACTGCGGCTGCCTTGTCAGGCCGTGCCATGGGCCCTCCTATTCGCGTTGCTCGCCGCAGTTCGGGCCACACATGACAAGAGCCCTGCGCACGTGACAGGGCTCTGGTTACCGGAACGAACGTCCGGGCGGAACTCGGGTCACCTGCGCTGGCTCCGCATCATGCGGACTTAACCCCGTCGGGTGACGGGCGACCTGCGGTCTTGGGCAACGTCCACTGTAGCGTGCCGCGGCCCATCGGCTCAAACCCTGCCGTTGTGAATGCCGCCACACACACGCAGCGGCCCGGCACCGTGGTGGTGCCGGGCCGCTGGCGGACGACGGTCACGGGCGCTGGTCCCGCCCGGTGGAGCCGCGTGGTCAGCCCGCCGCGCTGACCGCTTGGGCGTTCTGCGCGGGGTCGATGAGCACACTGGGCCCCATCGTGGCGCTCATCGCTGCCTTGATGATGTACCGGCCCTTGGCGGAGGACGGCTTGAGCCGCTGGATCTCCTCCATCGCGGCGGTGTAGTTCTCCGCCAGCTGCTGCTCGGTGAAGGACGCCTTGCCCAGGATCAGGTGCAGGTTGGCGTGCTTGTCCACCCGGAAGTCGATCCGGCCGCCCTTGATGTCCGAGACGGCCTTGGCCACGTCCATGGTCACCGTGCCGGTCTTCGGGTTGGGCATCAGGCCCCGGGGCCCGAGCACCCGGCCCAGGCGTCCCACCTTGCCCATCAGGTCCGGGGTGGCCACCGCGGCGTCGAAGTCGACGTAACCGCCGGCGACCTTCTCGATCAGTTCGTCCCCGCCGACCTCGTCGGCGCCGGCCTGCGTGGCCTGCTCGGCGCGCTCCCCGACGGCGAACACGATCACCCGGGCGGTCTTACCGGTGCCGTGCGGCAGGTTCACGGTGCCGCGCACCATCTGATCCGCCTTGCGCGGGTCCACGCCGAGCCGGAGCGCCAGGTCCACCGTGGGATCGAACTTGGTGGTGGCGGTCTCCTTCACCAGGGCGATGGCCTCCGCCGGGTTGTACAACCGGGAACGGTCGATCCGTTCGGCGGCCTTGCGGTAGTGCTTGCTGCGCTTTGTCATCTGCTTCTCCTTGTGCAGTCGTGGTGCGGGCCGCGCCCGGCCCTGCCACTGGGTGGAATCCCTGGATGCCCCGCGGGTGCCCCGTGGAATCGGGGACGCCCCGGGAGGGGCGCTGTGCTAGATCCTCGCCCGGTGCTGTCCAGGGGGCAGCCCGGGCGGCGCGGGGCCTCAGCCCTTGACGTCGATGCCCATCGAGCGGGCGGTACCGGCGATCACCTTCGCGGCGGCGTCCACGTCCCGGGCGTTGAGGTCCTCCATCTTGGTCTGGGCGATCTCGCGGACCTGCTCGGCGGTGATGGTCCCGACCTTGGCGGTGTTCGGGTTCCCCGAGCCCTTGTCCACGCCGGCGGCCTTCTTGATCAACTCCGCGGCGGGCGGGGTCTTGGTGATGAACGTGAAGGACCGGTCCTCGTACACCGTGATCTCGACGGGAATCACGTTGCCGCGCTGGGACTCGGTGGCAGCGTTGTAGGCCTTGCAGAACTCCATGATGTTCACGCCGTGCTGACCCAGCGCCGGCCCGATCGGGGGGGCGGGGTTGGCAGCGCCGGCCTGGATCTGGAGTTTGATCAGGCCTGCGACCTTCTTCTTGGGGGGCATGTGTCTCTCCTGTGTTGTGGGCCCACGCCCTGGGCGATGACCCGGTTGCATGTGACCCGGCCCGGGTCACGAGGGAGTCCGGGGGTTCGGCGCGGGTTGCGCCGAGCGGTCCGGACGAGCCCGGGCGGTGCCCGGGCTGGATCGTCAGATCTTGGCGACCTGGTTGAACGACAACTCGACCGGGGTCTCCCGGCCGAAGATGGACACCAGCACCTTGAGTTTCTGGCTCTCGGCGTTGATCTCCGAGATCGTCGCGGGGAGCGTGTCGAACGGCCCGTCGGTGACGGTGACCGACTCGCCCACGCTGAAGTCCACCTGCACCTGGGGGGCGCCGGCGGCAGGTGCGCCGGCAGCCTGCGCGGGGGCCTTCTGCTCGATGGTGGGTGCCAGCATGGACACCACCTCGTCCTGGGTCAGCGGCACTGGGGAGTGCGCGTGGCCGACGAACCCGGTCACGCCGGGGGTGTGCCGGACCGCACCCCAGGACTCATCGGTCAGGTCCATCCGCACCAGCACGTAACTGGGGATGCGCACGCGCTTGACCAGTTTGCGCACCGAGTTCTTGATCTCCACGACCTCTTCCATCGGCACTTCGACCTGGAAGATGTAGTCCTCCATGTTCAGGGACTGGATGCGCGACTCCAGGTTCGCCTTCACCCGGTTCTCGTACCCGGCGTAGGAGTGCACCACGTACCACTCCCCCGGCAGCGTGCGCAGTTCCCGGCGGAAGGCCTCCACCGGGTCGACTTCTTCCTCCTCGGGTGCTTCGGCCCCGGCCGCTGCGTCCTGGCCGTCCTGCGGCGCGTCGTCCTGCTGCGGCGCGGCGTCACCGTCGGTGGAGTCGGCGTCCTCGCTCACGTCCGCACCGCCACCGGCGACCTGGTCCGCATCCTGGGTTGCGTCGTCGGCCGGCTCGGCCGGCGCTTGGGCACCGAGGGCCTCCTCGGTGGCCTCGGGTACGTCGCGGGTCTCCTCAGACACGTCCTGTCCTGCTTTCCTCACTTGGTAGCGCCGTGGGGGCGCCGGTGGTCATCAACTAGTTCCCGAACATCCACAACACCAGGCGCCCGATGCCGAAGTCCAGTACTCCGACGTACACCATCATCGCCAGGATGAACACGATCACCACCACGGAGAAGGTGACCAGTTCGTTCCGGGTGGGGGTGACCACCTTGCGGATCTCGGCGATCACCTGACGCACGAACAGGGCGATCCGGGCGAAGAATCCCAGCCCCTGACCCTCCCGGCCGGGGACCGCCGAGCCCTTCGTGGCCGCCTTGGCGGGTTTGCGCGCGGGCCGGTCGGACCCGCCACGTGCCGTCCGGCGCGCGGCGGCCTCGGACTTGCGGGCTTCCTGACGCACCTGCTTGGTCACGTCCTGGCCCGGGCGTGCCTGCGCATCGGATCCGGTGTCCGGGGTGCCCTGCGGCCGCTGCGGACCCTCGGGCCGCCCGCCGGCGGCGTCACCGGTGCCGTCCGGCTGGCCGGAGTCGGGGTCGACGGCGTCATCACCCCGGTCGCGGCCGGGTTCGCCGGGCGCGTTCGCGGATGTGCTCACAACAGTGGTCCCCTACTCCGTGGGCGTTCAACGTTCGATGCGCGAACCGGATCGGTTCGCGGGCCTTCGCCGGCCGCGAGGAGCGACCTGCGCTGCAGGGCAGGCGGGACTCGAACCCACAACCGCCGGTTTTGGAGACCGGTGCGCTACCAATTGCGCCACTGCCCTTCGGTACTGACCTCGGTGACACGATACCCGTTGCAGGGCACGCACCAGCCTGGTGTACGTCAAGCACCGCGCACGAGTCTACGCCCTGCGGACCCGTGAGGTCGAACCGCGTTGTGAAGATCACGCTGGACCGGGGCCGGGAGCATGGCCGCACCGGGACCGCGGGACGGCCCCGCCGTGGGAGCGGAGGCGTTGCTGCGGCCATACTGAGGTCCATGGACTCCAGGCCCGGCCGTGTGATCAGCGTCCGCACCCGCGTGCTGGCCGGGATGGTGCTGTTGACCGTCCTGGCGCTGACGGTGGCCGGCCTGACCGCGTTCTTCTTCGAGCGTGAGCGCGTGGATGCCAATCTGGATGGCGCGCTGCACCGCAACGTGGCCGAGTTCCAGGCGTTGGCGGAGCAGGGCCTGGACCCGGGCACCGGGCAGCGGTTCGACTCGGTGGCGGTGTTGCTGCGCACCGGGTTGCAACGCATCGCGATGGCGCCCAATGAGGGGATGCTCGCGTTCGTCGACGGCGAGCTGTCCAACACCGCGCCCAGCACCGTACCGCTGCGCCTGGAGGAGGACGCGGACCTGGTCGCGGAACTGCAGGCGCGAATCGAGGCGCTGGACCGGACCGGCAGCCGGGCCGCCCCACCGGGTGCACTGACCCAGATCGAGACGCCGTTGACCACCTATCGGGTAGCGGTGGTTCCGGTGCAGATCGCCGGGGACGAGCGGCTGGGCACGTTGGTGGCGGCGTTCGACCGGACCGCCGAGCACGCGGCGATGGCCGACACCTACCAGCTCTACGTGGTGGTGGCGCTGGTGGCGCTGGCGGTGATCATCGCGGTCGGTTGGGTCACGGTGGGCCGGATCCTGCGCCCCATCCGGTGGTTGCGCGAGGCGGCCGAGTCGATCTCCTCCACCGATCTGTCCCGGCGCATCCCGGTCACCGGAAACGACGACCTGGCCATGCTCACCGGCACGTTCAACGAGATGGTGGAACGGCTGGAGCAGGCCTTCGCCTCCCAACGGCAACTGCTCGACGACGCCGGGCACGAGTTGCGTACGCCGCTGACCATCGTGCAGGGCCATCTGGAGTTGATGGACCCGCAGGACCCGCAGGATGCCGCGACCACCAAGGACGTGGTGCTCGATGAACTGGGGCGGATGAACCGGCTGGTCGACGACCTGATGACGTTGGCCCGGGCACGCCGCCCGGACTTCGTGGCGCCCCGCAACACCGACATCGCCATGCTCACCGATGAGGTGCTCGCCAAGGCCCGCCCCCTGGGGGAGCGGCAGTGGAGCCTGGACTCCCTGGCGGACATCACCTGCCCGGTGGATCCGCAACGGCTCACCCAGGCGCTGCTGCAGCTGTGCGTGAACGCGGTGCGCTTCTCCGAGGAGGGCTCCCAGATCGCGATCGGATCCCGGGTGGAGCAATCCACGCTCCACCTGTGGGTACGCGATGAGGGCACCGGGATCGCCCCGGAGGACCAGGAGCGCGTGTTCGGCCGGTTCGAGCGGTTGGACCCGTCGGTGGAGGGCTCCGGTCTGGGGCTGCCGATCGTGCGGTCCATCGCCCGGGCCCACGGCGGCTCGGTGCGGATCGACTCGGCCCTGGGTCAGGGCACCACGGTGACGTTGCTGTTGCCGCTGTACGGTGCTCATGACCCACCGACCGTGACGGAGCAGCGAGCATGAGCCAGATACTGATCGCCGAGGACGAGCCCCGGATCGCCTCATTCGTGGCCAAGGGGTTACGCGCTGCCGGTTACTCCCCCACGGTGGTGGGCACCGCGCAGGAGGCTGTGGACCTCGCGGTCACCGGTGACTTCGACCTGCTCATCCTCGACCTGGGCCTGCCGGACCAGGACGGTTTCACGGCGCTGCGCCGGATCCGGGACATGCAGGTGACCATCCCGGTGATCATCCTCACCGCCCGGTCCTCCATCGACGACACGGTCGCCGGGTTGGAGGGCGGTGCCGATGACTACATGGCCAAACCGTTCCGGTTCGAGGAACTCCTCGCCCGGGTGCGGCTACGCCTGCGGGGGGCGAACGAGGGCGGCGAGCCCACGGTGCTGCGGCACGGCAGGTTGTCCCTCGACCTGCGGACCCGGAAGGCGCGGGTGGACGACAAGGACGTAGACCTGTCCGCGCGGGAATTCGCGCTGGCGGAGACATTCCTGCGCAACCCCGGCCAGGTTCTCAGCCGGGAGCAGTTGCTCTCCAGGGTGTGGGGCTACGACTTCGACCCGGGGTCGAACGTGGTGGACGTCTACGTGCGGTACCTCCGGAAGAAACTCGGCGCGGAGTTCTTCGAGACCGTCCGCGGGATGGGGTACCGGCTGGTTTGATCAGCCCCCGGACCTGGCCGGGGCCGGGGGGGCCGGATGCAGCAGACCGTCCCGGTGCGGGGGATCACCGGGACGGTCTGCGGTCTTGCCCGTGCGGAACTCAGTCCGCGGAGTCAGCCGACGCCGGGCTGTCCGGGGAGTCGGGGGAATCCGGGGAATCCGCGGAAGCCGGGCTCTGCGGGGAGTCCGGGGAGGCCGGGCTCGGCGGAGTGTTCGGGCTCGGGGGGCTCACCGGGGACGGCGTGCTGTTCGCGCTGGGCGGGCTGGCCTGCGTCTGCGGGGAGTTCGCGCTCACCGGGGAGGTGAGGGACGGGGCGGAGAAACTCACGTTCGCCGGTTCCGCCTTGGCCATCGCGGGGAGGGCCTGGACCTGCGTCGCGGTCGAGCTGTCCACCACGTTCGCGGCCTCGTGGGCCAGGGAGACGCCCTCGATCCTCTCCTCGTCCGGGGAGTCTGCGATCGCCACGGCGCTACCGCCGGCGATGCCGAGTACCCCCAGTGCTCCGGCTACGACCCAGGTACGCCTGCTCATGTCATCATCCTTTCCTCAGTGGTCCGATCTTGCTGCTTCCAGCATCGGCACTGAGCATGAGAAGCGGCGGAGAACATTATGAGAACGTTCTCAGAGTCGTGTTCGCACCCCTGCGAGTCCGGGCGGCGGCCCCGGCCCACTCGGTGGCGATCCGCAGCCGGGCGCGTGCCTGGTCCTGACTGGCGCCGGCGATCAGGGACAGGACCACGGCAGCGGTGCGGATCCGCAGGGTGTGCGCCGGGATGCGGGTCTCGAAATCGGTGCGCATCCGCTCCAGCACCGCAGGTGTATCGGTGTAGACGCGCGGGGCGAGGTCGGGCAGGACGGCGACGTGGCCGAGCATGGTGGCCAGGTCGTCACTGCGCCGCCCCGGACCGAGGGAATCCACGTCGATGACCTCGCTGACCCTGCCGTCCGCAGTGAACACATTCGCCTCGTAGTAGTCGCCGTGGGTGGGTACCTCCTCCTCCGCACGCACCGTGGTGAGCGCGTCGGTCAGCCGGTTGCCCAGGTCGACGACCTGCTCGCGTTGGTCGGGCAGCGCGGCGGCAGCGGCCGCGGTGTGGAAGTCCAGCCGGTCCGCCCACGAGGGACGGCGCCGCAACTGCATGGTCTGCGGCGGCAGCATGTCCAGCCACTGCACCAGTTCGGCCGGTGCGGGCATGAGGTCCGGCCGCTCCCCCGCCGCCGCGATCGCCTCGGCCAGGGGCCGGCCGCGGGCGGCGCTGAGCACGCATACGCCGGGTTCGGGACGTGCCAGCACCCGGGGCGCGGGGACGCCGGCGGCTTCCAGGAGATCGTGGCGGGTGGCCAGCTCCGCGCTCTTGCGCTCGGGAAGCACCTTGATGAACACCCGCAGGGGGCCGGCGTCGGCGCGCAGCACCGCCCGACGGGTGGGTCGGTAGGACACCGAGCGCAACTGCACCGGCTCACTCACCTCGTAGCCGGCGGCCCGGAGCCAGGCGGCCACCGTCTCCGGATCGGAGGCGACACGCAGCCCCGGCAGCGCGGGGTCGAACGGGCGACGCCACATCCGAACCGTACGCACGCCGTCGTTCAGCACCGCCACCCCGGGCCCTTCGCTCGCCTGCGGGGCGGTGGAGGCCACCACGTAGTCACGGACCGGGCCGCGCGGGGTGGTGAACTGCACCCGGTAACCCACACTCACCCCGGCCCCGGGCCGGTGGTGCACCTGGTGGACGTCCACCCGCAGGTCCCGGTCCACACTCGGGTCGAACTGACCGGAGCCGGTGAGGGCGGCCTCGACCATCGCGGTGCGGCCCGACCCCTTCAGCAGCGCCAGGTCCGCATCCTCCGATCGGGCATCGGTCCGAGGTACGGCCGCAGAGGTGGTCATCCTGGCAGGACACTCCAAGTCGATGATGTGCCGATGAGGCACGGATGAGAACGTCCTCATCTTCGCACCCGCCCGGCCAGGGTGCTATCGGAGCGCCGTGAGGCGCCCCACGCCTACGCCGGGCCTACAGTGGGGCTCGTGCCTCGTGATCTGACTACGTTGCCGAAGGCGCACCTGCACCTGCACTTCACCGGTTCGATGCGGCACCAGACGCTGACCGAACTGGCCGAGCAGGAGGGGCTGCGGCTGCCGCAGAGTCTGCGCGAGCACACGGCCGGTCTGGACCCGCTGCGGCTGCCGGCCAACGAGCGGGGCTGGTTCCGCTTCCAACGGTTGTACGACGCCGCCCGGGCGGTGGTGCGCTCGGAGTATGCCATGCGCCGGATCGTCACCGAGGCGGCCGAGGCCGACGCCGCCGAGGGTTCCGGACGGTTGGAGATGCAGGTCGACCCCACCTCCTACGCCACCCACGTGGGCGGGCTGACCCCGGCTCTGGAGATCGTGCAGGACGCCGCCCGGGAGGCCAGCCGGGCCACCGGCGTGGACGTGGGAATCGTGGTGGCGGCTTCCCGCGTGCGCCACCCGCTGGACGCCCGCACGCTGGCGCGGCTGGCGGCCAAGCACGCCTCCGACGCGCCCGGTGGCGTGGTGGGGTTCGGGTTGAGCAACGATGAGCGCCGGGGGGACACCTCCCAATTCGGTGCTGCCTTCAAGATCGCCGCGAGGGCGGGTCTCGCGCTCCTCCCGCATGGCGGGGAACTCCTGGGCCCGGACCACATCCGCGAGGTGCTGAGGCACCTGCGCCCGCACCGGCTGGGCCACGGGGTGCGGGCCGCGGAGGACCCGGATCTGCTCGCCCACATCGTGGCCGAGCGGATCGGGTTGGAGCTGTGTCCCTCCTCGAACGTCTCCCTGGGGGTGTACGCCAACGCCCGGGAGGTGCCGCTGCGCACGTTGGTGGACGCCGGTGCGCAGATCGCCCTGGGCGCGGATGACCCGTTGCTGTTCGGGTCCCGACTGGCCGCCCAGTACCGCATCGCCCGGGAGGAGCACGGTTTCACCGACGTGGAACTGGCGGAACTCGCTCGGTCCTCGATCCGGATCAGCCTGGCCTCCCCGGACGTGAAGCAGCGGCTGCTCGAGGGGGTGGACGCGTGGTTGGCCC
>CALKWS010000227.1 GCA_938004115.1 uncultured Ruaniaceae bacterium | reverse complement strand
GGGGCGCCCAGCGCGGCGCGGCTCGGTCCCTGGCGCTATTTACCCGTGGATCCCAGTCATCTGGTGACTGGGATCCACGAGCAAATCCGGGTCCTTCGGCGGGTCACCACTCCCGGTGCGGCGGGATCAAGGTGCCCGGGTTGAAGTTGCGCTTCGGGTCGTTGCTCTGCAGCAGCCCCACCAGCATGTCCGTGCCGGCCGGGGAGATGTCCTCCTCCAACCACGGCTGGTGGTCGAAACCCACCCCGTGGTGGTGCGACAGGGTGCCGTGGTGGTCCACGAAGGACTGCTGGATCGCGGCCTTGACCTTGTCGTACTGCTCCAGGGTGTCCATGTCCTCCCGCGGCGGGAAGGCGAAGGTGAAGTACAGGCAGGCCCCGGCGTGGTAGGAGTGCGACAGGTGGCACATGATGTACCCCTTGACGCCCAGTTCGTCGTAGGCGGCGTACGCGTTGCGCATCGTGTTGACGTACAACTCGCCCAGTTTCGACCATGGCGCAGCGGTGTCGGAGACGTCCCCGAGCGCGCCCCGGTCCAGCAGGAAGTCCCGCAGGTAGGGCGTGTCGAACTTCTTCTGGTCGTACATCGCCCCGGGGCCCCTGCCCAGTTTGATGCCGCCGTGCTTGTTGATGATCTTGCCCACCAGGTTCTTGGTGTAGCGCACGTGGGACTTCGATCCCTCGTACCCGATGTAGCTGATGCAGGCCTTGTCCAGGTCCCATCCCCGGCGGCGCAGCACCTCGAACAGGCCCTCGCCCACCTTCGAGGTCAGCGAGGTGGAGGCCTTGCGGGTGGCCAGGGAGAACTGCGTCTCCGGGGCGTCGGAGACCCGGGTCACGCTGGGTTCGGCATCGGAGGTGGAGATCTCCTCCATCGCGGCGATCCCCGCGGCGAAGTTGGGGAACAGGTAGGCGATGATCTCCCGGTTCTCCGGCAGGCGGTGCACCTGCACCCACGCCTCGGTGATCACACCCAGGCGGCCCTCGGAGCCCAGGATCATCTCCCGCACGCTCGGGCCGGTGGAGGTGGAGGGCAGGGGCCGGACGACGACGACCTTGCCCGGCTGCACCATCCGCAGCCCGCGGGTGATCTGGGCGATATCGCCGTACTTGTCCGACTGCATCCCGGAGGAGCGGGTGGCGATCCAACCGCCCAGGGAGGAGTGGCGGAAGCTGTCCGGCTGGTGACCCATCGTCCAGCCGCGCTGGCCGAGTTGGTCCTCCAGGTCCGGGCCGAGCACCCCGGCCTGCACCCGGGCCAGCCCGGACTTCTCGTCGATCTCCAGCACCCGGTTCATCCGGCCCATGTCCAGGGAGATGATCGGGCGGGACTCCTGAGCCGGTGGGGTGAGGCTGCCGGAGATGTTCGACCCGCCGCCGAAGGGGATGAGCACGGCATCGGCGGCCACGGCCGCATCGACGAGGCCCTGGACCTCCTCCTCATTGGCCGGGTAGACCACCGCATCGGGCAGCCGGGGGAACTGGCCGGCGCGGATCAGCACCAGGTCGCGCAGCCCCTTGCCGTAGGTGTGCACCACCCGGTCCATGTCCGTGGTGTTCACGTGGTGGTCGCCCACGATCTCCCGGAGCGTCTCGCCCAGCGCCTGGGGCAAGGTGCTGGCCGGCACGTCCAGGTCCTCGAACTTGGGCACTGTGGTGGGCGGCTGGGACAGGTCCAGGCCGACCTTGTCCCACACGAACGGGGCGAAGGCGGGTTTGTCGTCGGGGTTGAAGGCCACCCCTTCCACACCCCAGCCCCACCACTTCTGGTGCTGCACTCCGGTCATCGTCGTCCTCCTGCTTCATCTGCGCCGTCGTCATGGTCTGGTTCCGCGCCGGACTCCCCGGCCGCGGAAGGATTCGCCGGCGGGTCCTCCGGTGCACGATCGCGAGTCCTGCGCAGCCACCGGCGGCGCCGTTTGGTCGGTGCGCCGTCGTCGTTCCCGGAGGCGTCCTCGCTTGCCGCAGACGGCGGATCCGCCGCGGGGGTGCCGGCATCCGTCGTCGATACGCCGCCCGTGGCCGACGCGCCGTCCGAACGGTCATCGCCGGTGTCGTCGGCCGCGCCCCGCCGGCCTCCGGGCGCGGAGTTGCCCGGCGGCTCAGGTGCGCCGTCGTCGTGTGCGCTCGACGCGCTCGGTGCACTCTCCGGCACCAGCACGTACGGGGTTTGGTTGGTGAGCATGTGCCGCACCTGGGTGTAGAGCCGGTCGTTCAGGTCCGGCAGACTCTCACCGCGGCGGGCCTGGATCGGTTTGCCGATGATCACCTTCACCGGCAGCCGGCCCTTCTTCGGCCAGCTGGACCCCGGCGGCATCGCGTCATGGGCCCCCACCAGCGCCAGCGGCAGGACCGGCACCCGCAACGCCCGCGCCAGCGCGGCCACCCCGGGTTTGAAGGGGCCCATCTGCCCGGTGCGGGAGCGGGTGCCCTCGGGGAAGATCGCCAGCGCCACGTTCTCCCGCAGCAACGTGACCGACAGCCCCGCCTCCCGCTTCTTCCCCCGGCCTCGTTCCACCGGGTAGGAGTTGAAGAAGAACGAGGTGAGCGTGCGCCGCCACCGCTGCCGGTAGAAGTAGTCGGCCGCCACCGCGGTGGCCATGTGCCGGGTGATCCGCCACGGCAGGGCGGTGACCAGCAACGGGGCATCCAGGTGGGAGGAGTGGTTGGAGATGACGATGTAGGGGGGTTCCAGACCCTCCAGGTTCGCCTCCCCCTCCACGCTCACCCGCACGGTGGAGTGCACGATCGGCCGCAGGATGAGCCGCTGGGCCACGAACCGCGCCCCGCGGTGCCAGGCCCAGTGGTATCGATCAGTGCGGCGCGAAGCCCTCATCCACGACCACGCTTCGCCATCATCGCCCGGGAGATCGCGTACACCAGCGCGCGGGGTGCCCGGCGCAACGCGAACGCGATGAGTTTGTAGCGCTTGGAGGGGATCGACTCGACCTTGCCCTTGTCGACGTCGGCCAGGCACTCCGAGACGGCGCGCTCGGCGTCCAGCCACAATGAGTCCGGGATGGAACTGGTGCGGATGCCGGCCCGGTCGTGGAACTCGGTGCGCACCCAGCCGGGCACCAGGCCGGTGACTTGCACCCCGGTGCCGCGCAGTTCCAGGGACATCGCCTCGGAGAAGGTGTTCACCCACGCCTTGATCGCGGCGTACCCGCCCAGGGGCAGCATCCCGGACACCGACCCGACGTTGATGATCACGCCGGTGCCCCGGCCGCGCATCGCGTATGCCGCGCGGGCACCAAGGAGCAGCACCGAGCGCACCATCAGCGCGGTGGCGGCGTCGTGCGCCTCCACCTGGCCGGTGGTCAGCGGGGTGTGGATGCCGTGACCGGCGTTGGAGACGAACACCTGCACCGGCTCGGTGTGGTCCTCCAGCCGCTGGGCGACCTTCTCGATGCCCTCGTCCGCGGACAGGTCCGCGGAGATCGTCTGTACGTCCACTCCGTAGTCGCGGTGCAGGTCCGCGGCGGTGGCGGACAGCCGGGCAGCGTCCCGGGCCACGAGGATCAGGTCACAGCCGCGGCCGGCCAGGGCCCGGGCGAAGGCCAATCCGATGCCCGAGGATCCCCCGGTCACCAGGGCGCGCCCGCGGATCAGGGACGTGGTGGGCCGGGTCATCTACCGCCCTCCCGCACGGATCGAACGGACCACCGGTGACAACCGCCCCTCTGCCGTGGTGGTCCAGGACTGCACCGGCCAGCGCTTGCTGCGGGCATAGCGGTACAGCGAGGCGTCGGGGTTGACCGCGCTCGGGTTTCCGACCACGTCCAGCCAGGGGCGGTCGGCGTAGGTGTCGCCGTAGGCGTAGGAGTTCTCCAGGTCCAGCCCCTGCTCGCGGGCGTACCGCACCAGCCAGGTGGCCCGGGCCTCGTCCACCAGCGGTGAGGTGAGCAGGTGCCCGGTCCACCGGCCCGCGGAGTCGGTTTCCATCTTGCCCGCCACGATCTCATCGAACAGGTCCGCCAGCGGCTCCACGAACACGTCGATCTGGCCGGTGACCAGCACGGTGCGGTGGCCGGCGGCGCGGTGTTCGGCGATGCGTTTGACCGCCTCGGTGTGCAGCCGGGCGCGCAGCGAGGTGGCCACCCGGTTGGCGATGACCTTCCGCAGACCCTCCTCGTGCACCCCGGCGTAACGGCGCATGAAGGACCGGATGAACTCGCCCCGGTCGCGCAACTCGGCCTGCAGGTAGGTCGGGGAGTTGGCCACCATCCCGCCCAGGTAGTGCAGGGACTTGCCGGCACCCTTGGCCGCCAGCTCCACCCAGATGTAGTGCTCCAGCAGGTTCGCCGCCGCAACGGTGCCGTGCAGGTCGAACACCGCGAGCACGTCGGTGCGCTCGGGCAGCGTGGCCGGGCCCTTGGGCTTGCCCGAACCGCGGGAGTCCCGGGCGCGCATCAGCCCGGGCACGGTGGGGATGTGCACCTCTTGCAGGTAGTGCGCCCAGTCGATCTCGGTGACATCGAACCCGTGCTCGGCCCTGCGCTCCTCGGGCAGCGACTCGTGCAGCGCCCGGGTGTTGGCGTCGTCGAACACGACCTCGGTCTGGGTGTAGGGCTGGTACAGGTCGGTGAACTTGCGCAGCGTGCCCAGGTCGCGGCGGGCCTTGTACAGGGTGGAGATCCACTTGCGGGTGGTGTCGTTGGCGGGCAGGCGTCCCACCGCCTTGTCCGCCTTCGCCACCGCCCACTCCCGCCGGCGCAGGCTGCGCTCCACCACCGGGCCGTTGGGGAAGGACCAGTTCGGCACGTGCACCGCCGAACCCTCGTCGTCCAACAGCGGGTTGGCGCGGAAGTACTCCCGGATCAGGCGCAACACCTGGCCGAACCGCACCGGGTTGCGGATCCCGGAGGCGACCTGGAAGTACTGCGGCTGCCCGGCCGGCGGCGGGGCAGCCGCAGCGGCCAGGGTGGCGTTGACCACGTGGTCCACCGGGATCACGTCCAGGATGGTGTCGGCCAGCGCCGGGAACTCCGGCAGCATGCCGCGCCCGTAAGCGGCGATCAGGGGGTCGGCGACCTTGAACCCGTCGATCCAGCCCGGGTAGGGGTGTTTGAGCGAGGACTCGATGATGGTGGGGCGCACCACCGACAGGCGCCGGTCACCCCACAGGTCCTCCGCGGCGCGCTCACCCAGGGCCTTGGTGAAGGTGTACACATCCGGCCAGCCCAGGGACAACGCCCGGGCGCGACCGGCCTTGACGAGCTGGTCGGTGACCCAGTCCCGCCGGGCGGTCTCGGCGGCCTCGGCCACCGCCTGGGCGCCGGCGCGGCGGTGTTCGGCGCGGGCGGCGCGGGTGAGGGGGTCCAGCACGGCCGGGGCCCGGGAGGCCGATTCGGCCTTCTCGCGCATCGACAGCGCCAGCCGGGTCTCGGTGGCGCGATCGATGTCGTGGTCCAGGGAGCGTTCCTCGGCCACGCCCTTGCGCAGGCCCGCGACGTAACTGGTGGACACGTGCACCACGTGCGGGTCGGACCCGGAGGCCAGCAGTTGGGTGTACAGCGACTGCGGCCCTCCGACGTTGGCGATGAACGCCTCGTCGATGGGCAGGTCGAAGGAGACCGAGGAGGCCGAGTGGATCACCACGTCGATATCGCCGGGAAGGTCCGGCACCGCATCCAGATCGCCCTCGATGACGTCCACGCGCCGGGCCGCTTCGGCGTCGGCGGTCTCCGCCCCGACCGCCTCCCGCCAACGGGAGAACACCGGCTTGCGCAGCAACTTGTTCAGCCGCATCTGCCCGGTGAGTGAACCGCGGGGGCGCACCAGCACGGTGACGCGGGTACTGGGGTAACTGCTGAGCAACTTCTCCAGCACGGCCTGGCCGACGAATCCGGTGGCACCGGTCAGCAGCACGTGAGCATCCTGGAGCGGCTCGGCTACGGGGGAAACCTCAGAGACGGACACCTCGGCTACTGTACGCGCAGTTGCGACCAGGTGGTTCCATGTACAACGAATCGGGCGATCTCTGTGCGCAACACCGCACGGGCGGGCGCCCCGGGCAGCACGGCCAGCGCGGAATCGGCCCGCACCACCAGGTCCCGGGTGCACGGATGACCCAGCAGATACCGCATCACCGCGGCCAGGTGGCCCCGGTCCCCCCGGCGCGGCGCGGGCCACCGCCACCGGCGCAGCGCGTGCCTCACGGCGGCCCGGGAGAGGCGGTGCCCGCCGCGGGCGTGGACCTGGGCGGTGAAGAACGCGACGTGCCGTTCGGTGCTGTGCAGGATGGCCCCGGCCAGGCCACCCAGCGGCGGGGCCAGCTGGGCCAGCCGGATCGCCATCACCCGCTGGGCGAGGGTGTCGGCCAGCGCGCCAGCAAGATGCCCGGCGGTGATCGCCGGGCCCACCAGGTTGGTGCCGATCGTGCCCATCACCGGCCACAGGCGCTCGTGGATCTCATCGGCCCCGCGGGCGAGCACGCCGGGCTGCGGCTGGGGCAGCGGGGGCCGGGTATCCAGGATCCGCTGCAGGGTCTGGCCGAGCCAGTACTTCTCGAACGCCCAGGTGGTGAGGAACGCGGTCACCTCGGTCTCCACCTGGGTGGGGGTCAGGAGCACGTCCCGGAGCCAGTCGAGGGTGGCCTGTTCGCCGCGGCGCAGGTGGTCCAGCACCGCCAGTACCCCGGCGGGAAGGTGCGCGGACCGCACTGCGGCGTGCTCGTCGTCGTCTAGCAGCACCGGTCTGGGGTGGTCCAGGAACTCCCGTAGGTCGAGGTCCTGCCAGGGCGGGACGACGGCGGCCGGCAGGCTCATCCGGTGATGCCCCGCTCGTCCATCGCGTCGGCCACGATGGTCAGGCCGTCCATGCCCGGCAGCCGGGTGAGGTGCCGGTCGATCGCCTCGATCTCCTTACGCCCGTCCGGACCGGCGAACAGGTGCGCCATCACGTGCCGCACCTCGTCGTCGTCCATGATGCTGGAGCCGACCGGCTCCCACGCCCGTTGCAGCGCCAGCCGGGCGAAGCGCCGGGCCTTCCTCGACCCGGCGAGCCGGCTGCGCGCCTGGGTGGCGTAGAAGGCCACGTGCCGGGATTCCTGGGCGGCGATCCGGCGCAGCAGTTCGGTCAGGCCGGGGTGGGGCTCCATCGCGCCCAGGCGGCGGTAGGCGGCCGCGGCGGACCATTCGTTCACCGCACCCCAGATCATGTGCACGGCGATGAAGTCCTGGCCGAGCACGTTGCCGGCCACCGATTGGCGCAGCGGGGCCAGGCGCTCCCACCAGCCGAGTTTGATCCGCTTGGCCTTGAGGTAGTCGTAGTCGACGGTGATGCCGTGCAGACCCAGCACGTGCGACAGCGCCTCCCCGTGCCAGAACTCCTCCCGGTTCCACATCGTCATGAACGCGGCCACGTCGGCCGAACGGCGCGAGGGGGTGACCAGCTGATCGCGCAGGTAGCACACGGTGTGGTACTCCACCTCACACATGTACCGCAGCGTGCGCAGCGCATCAGCACCGAGTGGGTTGTCGGCGAACGTGGAGAAGTCGAGGTCGGCCCACTGCACCCGGTCGGAGGTACGGGTGAACCGCTGGACGTCGAACGCCATCTCGCCTACAGCGGGTTGGCGTCGAGGTCCTGACTGAGCAGGTCCGCCAGTTCGTCGAGCACCTGCTCGGCGCGCGGCCCGTCGGCGTACAGGGTGACCTTGTCGCCGCCTTTGACCCCCAGCGTCATCACCCCGAGGATCGAGGAGGCGTCCTGCGGGGCGGAGCCGCTCTTGGCGATCCGCACCGGGATTCCGGCGTCCTCGGCGGCCCGGGTGAACACCGCAGCAGGGCGGGCGTGCAACCCAACGGCTGACCGTACCGTGACGGTGCGCTCGGCCATGAGCTCCCTTCCGACGAACGCTGGCTGTGACCTCATCCTAACCACGGCGATCCGGCCTGGCCCGCCCTCGGGGGCGGAGGTGATGAGCATCACCGAGACCGCCGTCGGTGCAGGTCGGGCGGCTGTTCGTCCGGCCGACGGCGCGGGCTGGGCCGTGCGGGACAGAAGGCCCGACGGCGTGGGTCGGGTGGGGCGTGCGCGCACCCGGTCCCGGCGAGGTCCGACGGCGCGGGCCCGGCCGTGCGGGCGTTCGGGGAGTTGTGCGCGGGGCCGGTCAGTTCCGCGAGCCGCGGGCACGCATCCGCACGGTCTCGGTGAACCGGTCGATCCGGCGGCGCAGCGGGGAGGCCAGGTAACCGCCCAGGGTGAGCCCGCCGGCCAGCGACAGTCCGATCCCGAGGGCGCCGATCAGTTCGGCGCTGCCGGCCAGGATGTGGTCGCCCTCCACCAGGGCGAACATGCCCCGGTAGATCGCCAGCCCGGGCAGCAGCGGGGTGATGCCCGCGATGGACAGCACCAGTGAGGGGGTGCGGGTCCGCTCCCCGACCACGACTGCGGCCATACCCACGCACAACGCCGCCACGAAAGCCGAACTCTCGAAGCCCAGGCCCAGGTCGATCGCGCCCCAGCGCACCAGGGTGGACCCGGCGCCGATAAGCAGCATCAGGCCCAGGACGCGCAGCCGTCCGTAGGAGGCCATCCCCCAGGCGGCGGCCGCAGTTCCACCGCACAGCACCTGCACCCACAGCGGGGTGTGCGCAGCCCGGTTCTCGTTCAGCACCAGCACGATGCCGACCTCCGAGGCCAGGGTCAGCATCACCCCGATGCCGGCGACCAACCCGATGGTGTTGAGCACCACCTCGAAACTTCGGGCGGCGGCGGTCAGCGGGTATCCCTGGATCGCGTCCCCGGCGGCACCCACCAGCGACATCCCCGCCAGCAGCACCACCATGCCCGCGCCCACCACGATGGAGGGCGGCAGCAGGTGCGCCGGCCAGCCGAACAGGTCCCGGCCGGCCATCAGCACCATCGCCACCAGCGTGGCGAACCCGGCGCCGATCACCTGCTGGAACAACTGCGGCAGGTTGTGGTGGCGGAAGAACCGCAGCACCCGGTCGATCCCGGCCGAGGTCAGCCCGGCGACCAGCGCGACCGGCAGGCCACCGCCGAGCAGCCCGGCGATCGAGGCACCCATCACGCCGAGCGCGAGGGTGACGATCCAGCGGCGGTAGGGGTGGGGGGAGGTGACGATCTGGTCGAACCGGGACTGGGCGTCGATCAGGGTGAGCCGCCCGCTGCTGATGTCCTCCACCATCCGGTACAGGTCGGTCAGCCGGGAGTAGTCGGCGGTGCGCACCTCGATCACCCGGACCTTGGTGAGCGGATCGTCACTGCGGTCGATGGTGGCGGTGATGGAGATGAAGGTGATGTCGATATGGCAGTTGGTGACCCCGAACCCGGCGGCCATCCGCAGCAGTTGCTCGGTGGTCTCCGCCACCGGGGCGCCGGTGGCGACGAGGGCCTCGCCCACGCGCACCACCAGGTCCAGTACGTCCCGCTCCACCTCCAGCGGCAGGCTGGAGGTGCGCCGCGGTGCCCCGAACTGCTCGGTGGGCGGGGATTGGGCCGCCATCGCCGCCCGGGCCCGCGCGCGCAGCGGCCTGCGCCGGGGCGTCTGCCGCGGCGGGTAACTGGGCGGCTGGCCGGGGGCCTGCTGGACGGGTCGCTCCACGTCACGACCGTAGATCACCTCGCGGTGGATCTGCTATGGCCACCGGCATCGCACGTGTCACATCACCCGGGGGCAGTAGCGTGCCTGGGCCGGTTGACCTGGTGGTTGGACCGCCGGTTGCCTGTCCGGCCGATCGACCCGGTTCACGGGGTCGGTCGACCAACCCAGTTGATCGACCCGGTTCACGGGGTCGGTTGACCTAGCGGGTGCGATGGGTCACCGTTTCGGACATGCACGACGGCGCACGAGGACGTACCCGGGACGAGCACCTACGCGTGGGGCTGTTCGTGCTCGGGCTCCTGCTCGCCGTCGTCGGCTGCACCACGCCCCCGGAACCACTTCCGGCGGCAATCACCTGCACCCACCAGTACCGCCCGGATGCGACCAGTGCCGCCGGAGCCCGCGACGGCGTGCTGTCGGTGGCCCAGGGGGAGCAGCAGTCGGCGACGTTCGACCAGATGACGCTGCACGTGGCGTACACCGCCGGCCAACCGGACGGGAACGGCGTGCGCGTGCGGGTCGACGGCCCCGGTGGGCAGCAGATCGCCGAGCACCTGTACCAGATCGGCACCTCGGCCGGCCTGCTGTACACCGATTTCGCCGGCGGGCACGGGTTCACCGGCCTGATCTACGTGCACCACGAGGACGCCCAGGTGCAGGTGTGGTGCGCCGCTGCGAAGTGAGCCGGTCACGCGCGTGAGTGGACGCCCGTGTGCGGGCGGTCAGCGCCAGAGCCGCTGGGTGGCCAGCTCCGCACCCTCGGCCAGGGTGGCCAACTTGGCCCAGGCGATCTGGGCGTGCACCCGCCCGCCCAGGCCGCAGTCGGTGGAGGCGATGACGTTCTCCCTACCCACCCGGGTGGCGAACCGCTCGATCCGGTCCGCCACCAACTCCGGGTGCTCCACCACGTTGGTGGCGTGGGAGACCACACCGGGCAGGATCAGTTTGCCCTCGGGGAGGGTGACCTCGTCCCAGACGGTGTACTCGTGCTCGTGGCGCACGTTGCCGGCCTCGAAGGTGTAGGCGCCGGCGTTGACGGTCAGCACCGTCTCGATGATGTCGCGCATCGGCAGGTCGGTGGTGTGCGGGCCGTGCCAGGAGCCCCAGCACAGGTGGTACCTGATGCGGTCGGCGGGCAGGTCGCGCAGGGCGTGGTTGAGCGCCTCCACCCGCAGCCGGGTGAAGGCGAGGTAGTCCTCTAGGGACGGTTCGGGTTCGATCTGGTCCCAGTTCTCGGCGATCGAGGGGTCATCGATCTGCAGGATGAGCCCGGCGTCCAGGATCGCCAGGTACTCCTCGCGCAGCACGTCCGCCCACGCGGCCAGCAGGTCCTCGTCGTTGTCGTAGTACTCGTTGGCGATCCGGGAGGCCGAGCCGGGTGCCAGGGAGGTGATGAACGCGTCCTGGACCCCGGCGGCGTCCGCGGCGGCCCTCAGGTGCGCGGCGTCGGCGGCGATCGCGTCCTGGCCGGTGTAGGAGATCGGGCCGGTGACCTTGGGGTAGGAGGGCGGCTGGCCCACGAAGATCCCGGAGTCCGGGTCGGCGTAGGCCTCACGGAAGGCCTGCTGGTCGCGGCGGAACCCGAAGCCGGTGAGGCCGATGTTGCCCGGTTCGGAGATGTACCGGTCGTGTACCCACTTGGAGTGTTCGTCCAGTTCCAGCCCGGCGGTGCGCTGGAAGATGTAGGACCACCAGGCGCCGAAGTCCATCGGTGAGGTCATCGCCTTGCCGTACTCGCCGTCGCCCACCACGGTGATCCCGGTGTCCACCTGCCGTTGCACCAGGTCGCGGACCTGGTCCCCGAGGAACTCATCGAAGCCCTCGACCTCCTCACCGTTGATCCGGGCCCGGTTGGCCTCGATCAACTCGGGGGTGCGGGGCAGGGAGCCGGCGTGCGTGGTCTGGATCTTCTCCGCGCTGGTGAGCATGCAGGCATCGTGGCACAGCCGACGGCGGCGCTCACCCGGGGACGCCGGTCGCGGGACGACGGCGGCGGTGCCGCCGGTCTTGGTACGTTCGGTGCTGAGCGGGCGAGTCGCGTCCGTGGTCGCTCGTTCGGCGAACGGGCCGCGAGGTGATCGGCTGGAGGTGGTGCTAGTGGCGGCAGAGCACGCTGGCGCCGCCTCGACGCCGCCTGTCAAACGCTCCGGCGGGGTGCAGTCGGTGTCCCGGGCCATCGAACTGGTGGAACTGCTGGCTGAGGAGGGTCCGGAGATGGCCCTGTCGGAGTTGGCCGAGCGCACCGGGTTGGCCACGGCCACCACGCACCGGTTGCTCCGCACCCTGGTGGACCACGGCTACGTGCGCCAACTGCCCTCGCGGCGCTACGGCCTGGGACCGGCGCTGATCCGGTTGGGCGAACACGCCGGCATGCACCTGGGGTCGGCCGCGCGGGTGCACCTGGCGGACCTGGCGGCGCGGGTGGGTGAGACGGTGAACCTGGCGATGCTCGACCAGGACACCGTGGTCTACATCGCCCAGTCCGCCTCGAAACACTCCATGCGGATGTTCACCGAGGTGGGCCGGCGGGTCCCCGCCCACGCCACCGGAGTCGGCAAGGCGACGCTGGCGCAACTGGACGACCGCCAGATCCACCGGATCATCACCCGGGCCGGGATGCCCGCCATGACCGAACGCACGATCACCGATCCCGAGGAGTTCCTCGCCGAGATGGCCCGGATCCGCGAGCGCGGCTACGCCATCGACGACGGCGAGCAGGAGGTGGGCGTGCGGTGCGTGGCGATGGCGATCGCCCAGGCTCCGGCGCCCACGGCGGTGTCGATCTCCGGACCGGCGGCGCGCCTGCCCGAGGACACGGTCGAGCAAGTGGTGCCAGAGTTGATGCGCACCGCGAGGGTGCTCTCGGAGTTGTACGCCGCCGAGGGCTGATCCCGCGGCGCGGCGCGCCGAGGTCGACGGTTGCGGCCATGGTCGTGGGCATGAGCGCGCGACCATGACCACTGGCGTCGACCTCGGCGGTGCCGGACCCGCGGTGCCGGACTTAGGCGCGCACGGTTTGCGCCTTCACCTCCTGGCGGCGGCGGTGCAGGATCGGCTCGGTGTAGCCGCTGGGCTGCTCGGTGCCCTCGAAGATGAGGTCCACTGCGCTGGCGAACGCGATCCCGTCGTAGTCCGGGGCCATCGGCCGGTACTCGGGGTCCCCGGCGTTCTGCTCATCGACCACCTTGGCCATCCGGCGCAACGAGTCGTGCACCTGCTCGGCGGTGACCACCCCGTGGGCGAGCCAGTTGGCCAGCAGCTGGGAGGAGATCCGCAGCGTGGCACGATCCTCCATCAGGGCCACGTCGTGGATGTCGGGCACCTTGGACACGCCCACGCCCTGGTCCACCCAGCGCACCACGTAGCCCAGCAGCGACTGCACGTTGAGGTCCACCTCCTCGGCACGCTCGTCCTCGCTCCACTGCCCGTCCCCCAGGGGAATGGTCAGCAGGTCCTGCAGGGACGCGCGCGGCCGGTTGGCGAGTTCCCGCTGCCGCTCGGTCACATCGACCCGGTGGTAGTGCAGCGCGTGCAGGGTGGCCGCCGTGGGGGAGGGCACCCAGGCGGTGCTGGCCCCGGCCCGGGGGTGGCCGAGTTTCTGCTCGAGCATGTCCGCCATCAGGTCCGGCATCGCCCACATGCCCTTGCCGATCTGGCCGTGGCCGGGCAGCCCCACCTCCAGGCCCACGTCGACGTTGTTGTCCTCATACGCGCTGATCCACGGCTCGTTCTTCAACTGCGCCTTGCGCACGAACGGGCCGGCGTGCATGGAGGTGTGGATCTCATCGCCGGACCGGTCCAGGAAGCCGGTGTTGATGAACACCAGCCGGTCGGCGGCCTGGGCGATGCAGGCCTTGAGGTTGGCGCTGGTGCGCCGCTCCTCATCCATCAGCCCCATCTTCAGGGTGCGCTCGGGCAGCCCGAGCAGTCGCTCCACGCGGGCGAACAGGTCCACGGTCAGGGTGACTTCGTCCGGGCCGTGCATCTTGGGTTTGACGATGTACACCGACCCGTGCCGGCCGTTGCGCCAGGGGTTGTCGGGATCCAGGCTGGGCAGGGCGCCCAGGGTGGTGAACGCCGCGTCCAGGATGCCCTCGCCCACCTCGTTGCCCTCGGCGTCCAGGACCGCCGGGGTGGTCATCAGGTGGCCGACGTTGCGCACGAACAGCACCGCCCGGCCCGGAAGGGTGAACTCGCTGCCGTCCGGTGCGGTGTAGCGCCGGTCCTCGGCCAGGGTGCGGGTCATGGTGCGCCCGCCCTTCTCGAAGGTCGCCGACAGGTCGCCGCGGTTCAGCCCCCACCAGTTGCGGTAGGCCGCGGCCTTGTCCGGTCCGTCCACCGTGGCCACGGAGTCCTCGAAGTCGATGATCGAGGTGAGCGCGGATTCGATCTGCACGTCGGCGATGCCGGCCGGGTCGGCCTTCCCGACCTGGGTGCCGGGGTCGAAGATCAGGTCGATGTGCAACCCGTGGTGGCGCAGCAGCACCGAGTAGGGCTGCTCGGCCGGGCCGGCGTAGCCGGCGAAGGCGCCCGGATCGGCCAGGGTGGTCACGCCGTCGTCGGTCTGCACCTGCAGCGCGCCGTCCACCACCGTGTAGGCGCGGGACTTGGCGTGCGAGCCCTGGGCCAGCGGCACGAACTCATCGAGCAGGGTCCGTACGGTCTCCACCACCTTGGCGCCGCGGTTGGTGTCGTACCCGCCGGTGGGGATCGGTCCGGGCAGGGCGTCGGTGCCGTACAGCGCGTCGTACAGCGAGCCCCAGCGGGCGTTGGCGGCGTTCAAGGCGTAGCGGGCGTTGGTGACCGGCACCACCAGTTGCGGGCCGGCCAGTTCGGCGATCTCGGCGTCCACGCCGGAGGTGGTCACCCGCACGTCCTGCGGCTCGGGGACCAGGTAGCCGATCTCCTCCAGGAAAGCCTGGTACTGGGCCACGTCGACCGGGGCGGGGTTATCCCGGTGCCAGGTGTTGATGGCCTGTTGCAGGCGGGTGCGTTCGGCGAGCAGTTCGGCGTTCCGGGGGCCCAGGTCGGCGATGATGCCGGCGAGCCCGGACCAGAAGTCCGCCGGGTCGATGCCGGTGCCCTGCAGGGCGTCGGTGGCGAACTGGTCGAGATCGGGGTGCACCTGTAGGCCGGCGCGGTCGACGCGGTCAGTCATGGAAGGTCCTCCTAGGAAGTGGGGCCGGCGAGGATGACGCCGGGGTTGAGGATGTGGTGGGGGTCCAGCGCGGTCTTGATCCGGGCGGTGACGTCCAGGACGTCGTCGCCCACCTGGGCGCGCAGCCAGGGTTGCTTCAGCCGGCCCACGCCGTGTTCACCGGTGATGGTCCCGCCGAGGGTGATCGCCAGGTCCATCACCTGTCCGTAGGCGACCTCGGCGCGGGCTCGCTGGTCGGGGTCCTCGATGTCGACGATCACCAGCGGGTGGGTGTTGCCGTCCCCGGCGTGGGCGATGAAGGCGATCGGCACGTCCTGGGCGGCGGCGATGTCCTGCACGCCGGCGATCAGGTCGCCCAGGCGCGGCAGTGCCACCCCCACGTCCTCCAGCATGAGGTGGCCGCGGCGTTCCACGGCGGGGATGGCGATCCGGCGGGCGTGGACGAACTGTTTGGCCTGGGATCCCGGTGCTTCGAAGGCGGCGGTGGCGCCGTTGCCGGTCATCGCTTCCAGCAGTGTGCGGGCCTCCGGGCCGTCGGGGTGCTGGTCGTCGGTGCCGGCGATGATGAGGGCGGCGGCGTCCCGGTCCAGACCGATGCCCAGTTCATCCTCGACGCAGTTGATCGCGAGGTTGTCCATGTACTCCAGCATCGAGGGCCGGATGGCGCGGGCGGCGGCGTGCACGGCGGCCGCGGCTTTCACCGGGTCGTCGAACCAGCCGACGACGATCCGCGGCTCGGGTGGTTGGGGCAGCAGCCGCATGGTCGCCCGGGTGATGACGCCGAGGGTGCCCTCGGAGCCGACGAAGAGTTTGAGCAGGGGCAGGCCGGCGACGTCCTTGATCTGGGTGCCCCCCAGGGTCAGCACGCGACCGTCGGCGAGCACCACCTCCAGGCCGAGCACGTAGTCGGCCGTCACCCCGTACTTCACGCAGCACAGGCCGCCGGCGTTGGTGGCGATGTTGCCGCCGATGGAGCAGAACTCGAACGACGCCGGGTCCGGCGGGTACCACAGCCCGTGGGCGGCCGCGGCGGCCTTGAGTTCGGCGTTGATCAGCCCGGGCTGCACGCTCGCGGTAGCGGTGGTGGTGTCGATGTGTACCTCGCGCATCCGTTCGGTGGACACCACCAGACAGCCGTCGATGGCGCTCGCGCCGCCGGACAGGCCGCTGCCCAGCCCGCGGGTGACCACCGGGATGCGGTGCTGGTGCGCCCACCGCAGCGCGGCGGAGACGTGCTCGGTGGTCTCGGCGAGGACCACGGCCATCGGGGTGCCGGCGCGTGGGTCGAGGGCCCGGTCCTGCCGGTGCGCGCCGAGGGTCGCCCCGTCGGTGTGGACTACGTGCGCAGGCAGCAGCGAGGTGAGGTCGGTCAGCACATCCACAGCGGCCTCAATTCCACAATGCGGAAACAATCTCTCGCATAGTTGAATCTATGGTGAACGGGTGTGGGTCGTCAAGGTTATCCGGCCTGCGGCGTCGTCGCGTGTTCGGCCCGGCTACCCAGGCGGCCACGGTGATCGGCGACGGGGCGCGGGAGGACCGGGTGCGAACTGGCTGGGGATGTGGCGGGCGACGACCATCCTGGCGGGGGCGGGCCGTCCGGACCCAATCGCTCAGGATCGCCGTCGTGCGGAGGCGGGGACCACGTCGTCGGGCCCGCGTTTGGCACGCGGCCGTCCGCGGTTGGCCCGGGCCTCGGCGAGCATCTGCTTCTTGGTCGCGGCGAAGGAGCAGATGGGACAGGCGGCCAGGTCATGGCCGCGGGCCGGGCAGTACTCCCGGCCGAAGTAGATGATCTGCAGGTGGCGGCGGATCCAGGTGTCCTTGGGGAACACCTTCTTCAGGTCCTCCTCCACCTTCTCCACGGTGGTGCCGGTGGACAGGCCCCAGCGGCGGGCGAGCCGGTAGATGTGGGTGTCCACCGGGAAGGCGGGGATGTTGAACCCCTGGGCCATCACCACGCTGGCGGTCTTGTGCCCCACCCCGGCCAGGCTCTCCAGGAAGTCCCAGTCCGGGATCACCTCACCGCCGGCGTCGATGATCTGGCCGGCCGCGGTCCACAGGTTGCGGGCCTTGGTGGGGGCGAGCCCGATCTCGCGGATGAGTTCCCGGATCCGTTCCGGTCCGAGTTCGTACATCTCCTCGGGGGTGGAGGCCTCGGCGAACAGCGCCGGGGTGACTTCGTTGACCTTCTTGTCGGTGGTCTGCGCGGACAGCGCCACCGCTACCAGCAGGGTGTAGGCGTCGGTGTGGTCCAGGGCCGGTGTCGGCTCGGGGTACAGGTCGTCCAGGATCTGCCCGATCCGCTCTGCCTTCTCTGCCCGTCGCACGTCGATCAGGGTACCCGGCGTGCCTCTCCAGCGGGCCTATCCCGGCAGGTGGCCCAGTGCCGCCCGGTCGATCACCAGGGCCAGTTGCACCCGGTTGGCCACGTCGAGTTTGGTCATCGCGTTGGTCAGGTGGGTCTTGACGGTGGCCTCGCTGAGGTAGGTCTGCTTGGCGATCTGGGCGTTCGTCAGCCCCGTGGCGACCGCGGCGGCGATCTGCTGTTCCCGCTCGGTGAGTCGATCCACCTTCACCCGGGCCTGCTGGCGCATCTGCGCGGAGGTGTCGGCATGGACGTGGGCCATCACGGTACGCGCGGCGCGCGGGGAGAGCGCTCCCTCACCGCGGGCCACGGCGCGCACGGCCTCGACGAGTTCGCCGGGGTCGGCGTCCTTGGCCAGGAACCCGTCCGCACCGGCCTGCACCGCCTCCAGGATCACGTCCTCACTGTCGAAGGACGTCAGCGCGATCACGCCAGGGGGGTTCGGCGCCGCCTTGACCTGCCGGATCGCCTCTACCCCGCTGACGCGCTGCATCCGCAGGTCCATCACGATCACATCCGGGTGGTGGGCCTGCACCGCCTGGATGACCTCATCGCCGTCGGACGCGTCACCGACCACCGAGATGCCGGCCTGCTCGACGATGGTGCGCAGGAGTTGCCGCACCATCGCGTCGTCATCGACCAGGAGCACCCGTGTCATCGCGGGCAATTCTAGGGCCGGTCACCGACATC
>CALKWS010000226.1 GCA_938004115.1 uncultured Ruaniaceae bacterium | reverse complement strand
GAGCCGAAACGGATGCGCCGGGCGGCTCAGCGGATCGCGCGGGCGCGGCTGGCGAACGGCGGGCAGACCTGTCTGTGCCCGGAAGTGGTGTACGTGCCGGCCGACCATGCCCGGGGGTTCGTCCAGGAGGTGTTCGCCACCTGGGGCAAGGACCTGCCGGAGTTGTTCGAGCGCGGGGAGGTCACCACGCTCATCAACGACGACGCCTACGAACGCATCGAGGAACTGCTGGCCGACGCCGAGGCGCACGGTGCGCAGGTGATCGGTTCCTTGCGCTCGGACGCCGAGGGGGAGGACGCGATGCGGGCCGCGCGGATCATCTCCCCGACCGTGGTGCTCAACGTGAACCGCAAGATGCGTATCGACACCGAAGAGGTGTTCGGGCCGGTGCTGCAGGTCAAGGCCTACCGCGACCTGGACAAGGTGATCGATGACCTGGCTCGCCGGCCCGCGCCGCTGGTGGCCACCTGGTTCGGCAAGGACGACGGCGACTTCCGCGACTTCGTGGCCCGCACCCGTTCGGGGGGCGTGGCCCGTAACGACTTCGCGCTGACCAACATCATGCCCGGCACCCCGTTCGGCGGCGTGGGCCGCTCCGGCATGGGTCGCTATCACGGCAAGTACGGGTTCGACACGTTCTCCCATCTGCGCACCGTGGGCGGCTCGGACCTGCCGGTGTCCCTGGCCGGGTTGATCGGCGGGCCGAGCCACACGCGCCTGGCCCAGACGGTGCGCGCCGGGGTGGATGGCTACCAGCGGTTGCTCAGCCGCCGGTTGCGCTGACCCGCTGGGCATCGGGCCGGCGCGCTGACCGGCCACCCTGCTCACTTACCCGCGATTTCCAGTCACGTGCTGACTGGGATCTTCGAGTAACCGCGATCGCGCGGCATGATGGATCCGCCGGTGCTCGTGTGCTGCGGGCGGCGGTGATCGCGTAACCTCTAGAACGTGGCCACAGACTTCCCTGCCGAGATTGCCCAGTTGCGCTCCACCCTGGAGTCCATCGAGGCCGTGAGCGACCCGGACGCGCTGCGTGCCCGGATCGCCGACCTGTCCGAGCAGGCAGCGGCGCCGGATCTGTGGGACGACCAGGACCAGGCCCAGGCGGTCACCAGCCAGTTGTCCCACGCCCAGGGGGAACTGGAGCGGTTGACCAACCTGGAGACCCGCATCGAGGACCTGGGCGCGCTGGTGGAGTTGGCCCAGGAGGAGAGCGACGCCGACACCCTCGCCGAGGCCGAACGGGAACTGGCCGACATCCGTGAGACCTTGTCGGATCTGGAGATCCGCACGCTGTTGTCCGGGGAGTACGACCACCGGGAGGCGGTCGTGACCATCCGTGCCGGCGCAGGCGGTGTGGACGCTGCGGACTTCGCCGAGATGCTGATGCGGATGTACCTGCGTTGGGCCGAACGCCGGGGTTACCCCACCAAGGTGCTGGACACCTCCTACGCGGAGGAGGCCGGCCTGAAATCGGCGACGTTCGAGATCAAGGCGCCCTACGCCTACGGCACGCTGTCGGTGGAGGCCGGTACCCACCGGCTGGTGCGGATCTCCCCGTTCGACAACCAGGGCCGGCGGCAGACGTCCTTCGCAGCGGTGGAAGTGGTGCCGCTGATCGAGAAGACCGACCACATCGACATCCCCGAGGCGGAGATCAAGGTCGATGTGTTCCGCTCCTCCGGCCCGGGCGGGCAGAGCGTGAACACCACCGACTCGGCGGTGCGGATGACCCACATCCCCACCGGGATCGTGGTGTCGATGCAGAACGAGAAGTCCCAGATCCAGAACCGGGCCGCGGCCCTGCGGGTGCTGCAGTCCCGGTTGCTGCTGCTGCGCCAGCAGGAGGAGGACGCCACGAAGAAGGCGCTCGCCGGCGACGTCAAGGCCTCCTGGGGTGACCAGATGCGCTCCTACGTGCTGCAGCCCTACCAGATGGTCAAGGACCTGCGCACCGAGCACGAGCACGGCAACCCCTCGGCGGTGTTCGACGGTGACATCGACGGCTTCATCGACGCCGGCATCCGGTGGCGGGTGAACTCCCAGACCGAGGCCGCCAGCGCCTGAGCCTCACGGGCCTTGGCCCCGGCTCGGCGGCTCGGCGAGGCACTCCAGGCCCCTCGGTTCGCCGGGCCGGCGCGACTGTCCCACCGGGCGCCCGAGGGGGCGGGTAGTCGGCGCTATGGCGCGTCCGCGCCGATCAAGGTCCCCTTCGATGGCCTGCTGGCCGGTGCGCTTGTCCGGCCGGGCGCCCGAGGGGGCGGGTAGTCGGCGCTATGGCGCGTCCGCGCCGATCAAG
>CALKWS010000225.1 GCA_938004115.1 uncultured Ruaniaceae bacterium | reverse complement strand
TCGAAGCGGGCCTTGATCTCCACGATCGCCAGCACCTGCTTGCCTGCCTCGGCGGCGTCGATGAGGGAGTCCACGATCGGAGAATCCCCGGAGGTGCGGTAGAGGGTTTGTTTGATCGCCAGCACGTCCGGGTCGGCCGCGGCCTGGGCGATGAACTGCTGCACCGAGGTGGAGAAGGAGTCGTAGGGGTGATGCAGCAGGATGTCGCGCTGGCGGATCGCGGTGAAGAAGTCGGTCGGATTGGCCGACTCCACCTCTGCCAGGCCGCGGGCGGTGGTGGCCACGTGCTTGGGGAACTTCAGTTCCGGTCGGTCCAGGTCCGCCACGAGATTGAGCCCGGTCAGGTCCAGCGGGGCGGGCAGGTCGTACACGTCGGCTTCGGAGATGCCTAGTTCCCGGATCAGCATGTCCCGCAGCCGGGGGGTGGTTCCGGCCGCTATCTCCAGCCGGACCGGCGGGCCGAACCTGCGGCGCAGCAGTTCCTTCTCCAGCGCCTTGAGCAGGTTCTCCGCGTCGTCCTCCTCCACCTCCAGGTCCTCGTTGCGGGTAACCCGGAAGGCGTGATGCTCCACCACTTCCATACCCGGGAACAGGTAGTACAGGAAGGAGGCGATCACGTCCTCGATGGGCACCAGCGAGGTGCCCCCGTTCTCATCGGGAGCGTCCTGGGGCCGGTGCGGGCGGCCGCGGGCGTCGACGGCGATGAACCTGGGAAGTAGGGGCGGCACCTTGACCCGGGCGAAGTGCTCCTTACCGGTGGCCGGGTTCCGCACGATCACCGCCAGGTTCAGCGAAAGCCCGGAGATGTAGGGGAACGGGTGGGCCGGGTCCACCGCCAAGGGGGTGAGCACCGGGAAGATCATCTTGCGGAAGTACTTGTGCAGCCGCTCCTGCTCGGCCTCGTGCAGGTCGTCGAAGCGCACCGAGGTGATGCCCTCATCGGCCAGCGCAGGGGAGATGACGTCGGCGAACAGGGCGGCATGCCGGGCGGTGAGTTCGTGGGCACGGACGGAGATGCGCTCCAGCACCTGGCGGGGCAGGAGTCCGGACGCCGCGGTCACGGCCATACCGGTGGCCATCCGGCGTTTCAGCCCGGCGACCCGCACCATGAAGAACTCATCGAGGTTGGAGGCGAAGATCGCCAAGAACCGCACTCGTTCCAGCAGCGGCATGCCCGGGTCCTCGGCCATCTCCAGCACGCGCTCGTTGAACTGCAGCCAACTCAGTTCCCGATCGGCGAAGCGGTCCGGGGGCAGCGCGGGGAGGGCGGCATCGCCCTCGTCGTCAGCGCCGCGGGCGGCGCGCCCGTCGGGACCGGGACGGCCGTTCGCATGGCGCACCGCGCCCGCACCACGGGGCGCGGCAACCGCGGCGCCGCGCGTGTGGTCCTCCCGGACAGACTCGCTCATACCCCTATCGTGGCACCTTCTACGTGATCAGGGGAGGGCGGCGCGGTGTACTGCACGTGAACAACGTCGCGGTCGAAGCCGGCGCGCCGGTACGTGGCGATCGCGGCGGTGTTGTCCGCCTCGACGTACAACTCCAGCCGGGCCAGGTTCCGCCGGGCGAAGTCACGCATCGCCACTGCGGTGAGCAGCCCGCCGATGCCCCGCCCCTGCGCCGACGGATCCACCCCGAGCACGTAGATCTCGCCGGTTCCCCTCGGCATGTCGCCGCCCGGCCCATCGGTGCCGGTGATCTTTACCCACATGTAGCCCAGGAGTGCCCCGGTGGCGGTGTCCTCGGCGAGCCAGAACGTATCGGGGTCGAACCAGTCCTGCTGCTGGCGAGCCTGCAGGTCGGCCAGTTCCATGCGGCCCTGTTCGGGATGGTCGGCGAATGCGCGGGCGTTCACGGTCAGCCATGCCTGCTCATCGGCACCGACCTGGAACGTGCGCACGCTAAGGCCGTCCGGAACCGCGACCTCCGGCGCCTCCTGCGGGGTGGGTGGCCGGCGTGCCATGACCCACATCTCCCGCAC
>CALKWS010000224.1 GCA_938004115.1 uncultured Ruaniaceae bacterium | reverse complement strand
CCCCCGTACCGGCGGCGCCGGGGGTGCTGCGCCCGACCCTCGTGCGGATCGCCCGCCGGCCGCCCGGGCACCGGGTCGGCCCCACTCGCCCGGACCGGCCGGCCCCGCCCTGCTGGACCGTGACGTTCATCACGCGGCCGCTGCGCCGCAGGACGGGCCGGCGCCCCGCACCGGGCTGCCCGGGTGGCACGGCCCGGCCCGGGACGCCTGGCGGTCCTCGATGTCGCGGACCGAGTACATGGACGCGGTGGAACACGTGCGCGCACAGATCGAGGCGGGGCGGGTCTACCAGGCCAACATCTGCCGCGTGCTGACCGCCGAGGTGCCCGGCCGGCCCCGCGCCGCCGGTCTGGGGCAGATCCTGTCCGCCGGCAACCCCGCCCCCTACGCCGGGCTGATCGACGTCCCCGACGGCCTGCGCGACCCGCGCGGCGGGCCGATGCCCTCGGCGTGGGTGGTCAGCGCGTCACCGGAACTGGGCCTCCAGGTGGGCACGGGCCGGATCTCCTCCGGTCCGATCAAGGGCACCGCGTCCAGCCCGGGCGGCCTGAGCGAGAAGGATCGCGCGGAGAACCTGATGATCACCGACCTGGTGCGCAACGACCTGCAGCGGGTGTGCCGGCCGGGGACCGTGACGGTCACCGATCTGTTGCGGGTGGAGCACCACCCCGGCCTGGTGCACCTGGTCTCCCGGGTGCGGGGAGACCTGAGGGACGTGGACCTGAACGCCGACGGCGCCCTCGGGTGGGCCCGGGTGCTGGCCGCCGGCCTGCCGGCCGGTTCCATCTCCGGGGCACCGAAGGTCTCGGCCCTGCACCTGATCGCTCAGTTGGAACGCGCACCGCGCGGACCCTACTGCGGGCAGATCGGATGGATCGACGCCGACAGCCAGAGCGCGAGACTGGCGGTGGGTATCCGCACGTTCTGGTGGGCCGGCGGCCGGTTGCACTTCGGCACCGGTGCCGGGATCACCCACGACTCCGACCCCGAGCGGGAATGGGAGGAGACCGAACTGAAGGCCGCCCGCCTGGTGCGCCTGGCCTCGGGATGAGCGATCGGTCTGGCAGAGTTGGGGCCATGATCGTGTGGTTCGACGGCTCCCTGCGCCCATCCAGTTCCGGCCTCGTCGACGCCCTGGACCACGGGCTCACCGTGGGCGACGGGGTGTTCGAGACCTGTGAGATCCGCAACGGGCAGGTGTTCGCCCTCACCCGGCACATCCGCCGGTTGGAACGCTCCGCGGCGGGTCTGGGGGTACGGGCACCGGATGAGGACCAGGTCCGCGGCGCCGCGGAAGCGGTGCGCGCCGAATGGGTCGCCCGTGAGGGGCGGGACCGGCTGGGCCGCCTGCGCATTACCTGGACCGACGGGCCCGGACCGCTGGGATCGGAACGACTGGACACCCCCGGGACCCTGATCGTCGCGGCCGGGCCCACCCGCGAGCCCGGACCGGTGCGCGTACGGGTGGTGCCGTGGACGCGCAACGAACGTTCCGCCGTCGCCGGCCTGAAGACGACCTCCTACGCCGAGAACGCCCGCGCGCTGGCCTACGCTGCCGAGCACGGGGACGGGGAGGCGATCTTCGCCAACACCCGGGGAGAGTTGTGCGAGGGCACCGGCACGAACGTCTTCATCGAGTCCGACGGCGTGCTCTACACCCCGCCGCTGGACTCGGGATGCCTGGCCGGGATCACCCGGGAACTGGTGCTGGAGTGGGCCGCGGACTTCGGCATCGAGGTGCGGGAGCGGACCATGCCGCTGGCGGCGCTGGCCGAGGCGGACCACGCTGCCCTGACGTCGTCGACCCGTGGCGTGGTGCCCATCGTGGCGGTGGACGGCAAGGAGATCGAACCCGGGCCGCTCACCCTCAAGCTGGCACCGGCGTTCACGGCCCGGTCGGTGGAGCAGGTGGACCCCTGAGGCGGGTGTGATCCGCGCCATAAACCTCGCCGTGGCATCGGGATCACCTCAGCCGGTGGCGGTAACCAGTGCTACGATGACTGCTGGCGTCGTTCGGCGCCCCGGGCGATTGGCTCAGCGGTAGAGCGCCTCGTTCACACCGAGGAGGTCACTGGTTCGAACCCAGTATCGCCCACCACCCGGACCCTTGACCGGCCACCGTGCGGGTCAAGGGTCTCTCGTTTACCCACCGGTGCCTGCGGCGTGCAGCGTGGTGTTGAGGAGGTTGCCCGCCCGGCACCCCCACGTCCCGCCTGGAGGCACCCGATGACCCAGACCCACTTCATCAGCAAGGACCACGGCTACCCCGGTTTCTCGGCCACCCGTGAGCCGGTGCTGACCGTGACGCCCGGCAACAGCGACCGCATCACGTTCGAAACCGATGACGCCGCCTACGAGCAGATGCACGAGCACCACGACATGGCTGCGCTGACGGCTCCGCTGAACCCCGTCACCGGTCCGGTCTACGTGGACGGTGCCGAGCCCGGTGACGTCCTCGCCGTGCACGTGCACGACATCACCTTCAACGGTGTGGGCTGGTCCATCTACCTGCCGGGAGCCGGCGCGCTGGCGGGGAAGATGGGCGAGGACTGGATGAGCCGCCGGATCGAACTGGACGGCAACACCGTGAAGTTGACCGATGAGCACACCGCCGAGGTGGCCCCGATGATCGGATGCATCGGCGTGGCCGCGGCCGAGGGGGAGATGTCCACCGTGATGCCCTCCTATCCCACCGGCGGGAACATGGACCTGACCGACGTCGCTCCCGGATCCACCGTCTACCTGCCGGTGCAGGTCGCCGGCGCACTGCTGTCGATCGGGGACCTGCACGCCGTCATGGCCCGCGGGGAGGCGACGTTCGTCGCGATCGAAGCCGCGGGGAAGGCCACCGTGTCGGTGGACCTGATCAAGTCCCCGGCCGGCTCGCTGGGGTCCTTGCGGGCGCCGCGGGTGGAGACCGCCGACGAGGTGATCTGCGTGGGCCTGGGTGACCCGGTGCAGGACTCGATCGTCATGGCCCAGGAGTCGATGTTCCAGATGCTCACCCAGGACCATGGCTACTCGCCCGCGGACGCCTACGTGGTGATGAGCGCGGCGGCGCACACCGAGCTCGGCGGTCCCACGGGCTCCCAGACCCCTGACCCGCTGCACCCCTTCCGCGCGGTCGGAGCGGTGACCCTCGCCCGGATCAGCAAGAGGTACCTGAAGAACTGACCGGGCCGACACCGCCACCGCCCGCGCGCACCGGGCCGGGCGGTGGCCGCGCCGCGCGGGCTGGCCCGGGCCACGCCCGCCCCCCGGATCGGCGCGCCGCGGCGCGAGTAGGATCAGGGGCGGCCCAACCGGCGAACCCGCACCAGCAACCAAGGAGATGGTCGTGACCGACGACGACGCCACTCACGTCGCAACCGAACCGCAACGCATCGAGGAGTCGGGCACGACGGGAACCGACCTGTTCGGCGACCGTCCGGAGGTAGTCGCGATGCGGGTGGACGGGCAGCTGCAGGACCTGTTCCGCACCCTGCCCGCGGGAGCCGTCGTCGAACCGGTGGTGATCGACAGCCCCGACGGGCTGGACATCCTGCGCCACTCCACCGCCCATGTGCTCGCCCAAGCGGTCCAGCAGGTGGACCCGCAGGCCAAACTCGGTATCGGCCCGCCGATCACCGACGGCTTCTACTACGACTTCGACGTGGCCGAGCCGTTCACTCCCGAGGACCTGAAGAAACTCGAGAAGGTGATGCAGCGCATCATCAACTCCGGTCAGACCTTCGCGCGGCGAGTGGTCAGCGACGACGAGGCGCGCCAGGAACTGGCCGGCGAGCCGTACAAACTCGAGTTGCTCGGGCTCAAGGGCTCCGCCGGGGAGGCCGCCGAGGGGGCGTCGGTCGAGGTCGGCACCGGGGAGTTGACGATCTACGACAACGTCGACCGCACGGGCGAGGTGGTGTGGGCGGACTTGTGTCGCGGGCCGCACCTGCCCAACACCAAGATCATCGGTAACGCCTTCAAACTGATGCGTACCGCCGCCGCCTACTGGCGCGGCAGTGAGGCCAACCCCCAACTGCAACGTATCTACGGCACTGCCTGGCCCACCAAGGACGAACTGCGGCAGTACCTGGAGCGGCTGGCCGAAGCCGAACGGCGCGACCACCGCCGTCTGGGCCGGGAGCTGGACCTGTTCTCCTTCCCCGAGGAGATCGGATCGGGACTCTCGGTGTGGCACCCCAAGGGAGCGGTGGTCCGCGGTGAGATGGAGCAGCACGCGCGGCGTCGTCACCTGGAGGCCGGCTACGCCTACGTCTACACCCCGCACATCTCCAAGAGCGACCTGTTCGAGGCCTCCGGCCACCTGGCCACCTACCGGGACGACATGTGGCCGCCGATCCACATGGACGAGGAGCGCGACGAGACGGGTAACGTCACCAAGCAGGGGCAGGACTACTACCTCAAGCCGATGAACTGCCCGATGCACATCCTGATCTACAAGGAGCGCGGCCGCAGTTACCGGGACCTGCCGATGCGGCTGGCCGAGAACGGCACGGTGTACCGCAACGAGCGCTCCGGGGTGCTGCACGGACTCACCCGGGTGCGCGGGTTCACCCAGGACGATGCGCATCTGTTCGTCCGCGAGGACCAGCTCGAGGACGAGATCGCCAAGGTGGTGGAGTTCGTCCTCTCCCTGCTCCGCGATTTCGGCTTGGACAACTTCGAACTGGAGTTGTCCCTGCGCGATGACCAGAGCGAGAAGTGGATCGGCTCCGATGAGTACTGGGCCGCAGCCACGCAGGCGCTGCGCAACGTGGCCGTGGCCTCGGGACTGCAGTTCACCGAGATTCCGGGCGAGGCGGCGTTCTACGGACCGAAGATCGACGTGAAGATCACCGATGCGATCGGCCGGAAGTGGCAGCTCTCCACCGTCCAGGTGGACCCGAACCTGCCGGAACGGTTCGACCTGGAGTACACCGCCGCCGATGGCACCCGCCAGCGCCCGATCATGATCCACCGGGCGCTGTTCGGCTCCATCGAGCGGTTCACCGCGATCCTGGTCGAGCACTATGCCGGAGCATTCCCGCCGTGGGTGGCCCCGGTGCAGGTGGTGGGCATCCCGGTGGCGGACGTGTTCAACGACTACCTGCAGGATGTGGCCGACAAGCTGCGCGCCGAGGGTATCCGGGTGGAGGTGGACACCGGCGGTGAGCGGTTCCCGAAGAAGATCCGCACCCACACCAAGGCCAAGGTGCCGTTCATGCTGATCGCCGGTGGCGAGGACGTGGAAGCCGGCGCAGTGTCCTTCCGCTTCCGGGACGGCACCCAACGCAACGGGGTACCGGTGGACCAGGCCGTCGCCGAGATCGTCCAGGCGGTGCGGGACCGGGTGCAGGTCTGAGGCGCCCGTCGGTGGGGCGCCCCGCGCCGACCCGCGACCCGGCGCGGCAGTGCGGTGCGCACGACCCGGGTGCCGGCGGTCCGTAGGATCGGGCACATGCCGAACGGATTTCAGGAGTCACCCCGCGTGGATGCCCGGTCGATGCCGGCGGTACCGGACGCCTACCAGCGGTTGTGGACACCGCACCGGATGGCGTACATCGAGGGGGAGGCCAAACCGCGCACCGAGGAGGCCGGGGCGGACTGTCCGTTCTGCCGCGCACCGGACCAGGACGACGAGGATGCCCTGATCGTGCACCGCGGTCAGCAGTGCTACGTGGTGCTGAACCTGTTCCCGTACAACCCCGGGCACCTGCTCATCTGTCCGCACCGGCATGTCCCCGACCTGACGGACCTGACCGCTGCGGAACGCCACGAGATGGTGGACCTGACCGCCACGGCGATGCAGGTGCTGCGCCGGGCCAAGCAACCCCACGGGTTCAACCTGGGTATGAACGCCGGGCACAGCGCGGGCGCCGGGGTGGCCGCCCACGCCCACCAGCACGTGGTGCCGCGGTGGGAGGGCGACTCCAACTTCCTCCCGATCATCGGGCGCACCAAGGCGTTACCCGAGTTGCTGGCCGACACCCGGGCCGCCCTCGCCAGCGCCTGGGCGGACTGACCCGTGCTCGGCAACTACGGCCGGGCCGTGAGCAGCAGGGTCTTCACCCCGGTGGCGCGCTGGCTGCTGCGACGGGGCGTGGGGCCCAACACCGTCTCGGTCACCGGAACGGTGCTGTCCACCATCGCCGCGCTGACGCTGCTGGGCACCGGCCAACTGGTGATCGGGCCCATCGTGCTCGGCCTGCTGTTGCTGACCGACTCCCTGGACGGCGTGATGGCACGAGAGGGGGAGGGGCCGACGAACTTCGGGGCGTTCCTGGACTCGACACTGGATCGCCTGGCCGACTCCGCGGTGTTCCTCGGCGTGCTCCTGTACTTCGTCCACTTCGCCCCTGCCGAGGTGGTGACGCCCGGGTCGGTGGCCACCGCGGTGTGCCTGGCGCTGGGCCTGACCGTCTCCTACGTGCGCGCCAAGGCCGAGTCCCTCGGGCGCTCGGCCAGCGTGGGGCTGGCAGAACGCGCCGACCGGTTGGTGGTCACGCTCGTGGCGACGTTCGCCGTAGGGCTCGGCGCGAGCCCGTGGCTCCTGGTGTTCGCACTGGCGGCACTGGCGGCAGCGAGTGTGCTGACCATCTACCAACGGATCCGCACGGTGTGGCAGCAGGAGCGTCGACGATGAATACCGCAGGGGCGCTGATGTTCGCGTGGCGGGTGCTACCGCGGTTACCGGAGTGGCTGGTACGAGGCGGCTTCGACGTCGTCGCCCGGGCGGTGCACCTGCTCAGGCCCGCCGCGGTGCGCCAGCTGGAACTGAACCTCGGTCGGGTCCGTCCGGATCTGGACCGGCGAGCCCTTCGGACGGTGTCCCGCGAGGGTATGCGGGCCTATCTGCGGTACTACGCCGAGGCCCTCACGCTGTCCGCCGTTCCGGAGCACCAGTTGCGGCACCGGGTGCGCACGGTGAACGCCGAGCCCGCCCGGGCCCACCTCCGGGCGGGTCGGAGCGTGGTCGCGGCGTTGGGTCACACCGGGAACTGGGACCTGGCCGGGGCGTGGTGCGGGCGGCACCTGGCCCCCGTGCTCACCGTGGCGGAGGTGCTGGAGCCACCGGAGCTGTTCGAGCAGTTCCAACGGTTCCGGGCGGCGCTGGGCATGGAGGTGATCGGGCTCACCAGGGACGGCACGGCCCTGCCCACCCTCGCCCGAAGGGCCCGCGAACGCGCCTACCTGGTGCCCCTGCTGGCCGACCGGGACCTGAGCCGCAGCAGCGTGGAGGTGGACGTCGGGGCGCACCGGATGCGGGTGGCGGCCGGTCCGGCGGTGCTCGCCGAGCAACTACGCGCACCGCTGGTCCAGGTGTTCCTGCGGCACGAAAGGCTGCGCGGGCGGGCGCGACGACTGGCGGGATCGCCCTGGGGTGTGGTGGCCCGGTTCGCCCCCGTGCAGATCCCGCCGGACACGCCCGCCGAGGAGCGCGTGGCCGCGCTGACCCAGCGTTGGGTCGATGTGCTGATGGAGCAGGTGCGTCGCTACCCTGAGCAGTGGCACATGCTGTCGAAGGTGTTCACCGAGGACCTGGACGCAGAGCGCCTCGCGCGCTCCCACCGCCGGCAGGCCGCGGCCGAGCACCGCACCGAGATGGGCGGTTCGTCCGGGGGCGGAGCAGGCGCGAACGGGGCGGGCGAGCACAACGCGGACCCGCCCGACGCGAGCGACGGCGAGGGCCGGCGGGGACGTGCCGCAGCCAACGGTGCAGCGGGGGAGGAGGGAACGTGATGAAGGTCGGCCTGGTCTGCCCGTACTCGGTGGATGTGCCCGGCGGGGTGCAGTTCCACGTTCGTGACCTGGCCGAGAAACTCATCGAGTTCGGTGACCAGGTGCAGGTGTTGGCCCCGGCCGATGAGGACACCGAAGTACCCGATTACGTCACGTCCACCGGCCGGGCCGTACCGGTGCGGTACAACGGCTCGGTGGCCCGGCTCAGTTTCGGGCCGGTCGTGGCCGCCCGCACCCAGCGTTGGCTGGAAGCCGGGGACTTCGATGTGGTGCACATCCATGAGCCGCTGCCGCCGTCGGTGGGCCTGATCGCCCTGCACCTGGCCGAGGCACCGGTCGTGGCCACGTTCCACTCCGCCCAGACCCGGTCACGGGCGTTGCAGGCCGCGTACCCGCTGGTACGCCCCGGTCTGGAACGGATCCGGGCACGGATCGCGGTCAGTGAGGACGCCCGGAGCACGGTGGTGGATCACGTCGGGGGCGACGCGGTCATCATCCCCAACGGTGTCTACACCGCCCGGTTCGCGCGTGCCCGGGCCACCCAGGAATGGATCGGCACGCCGCAGCGGCCCACCATCGCCTTCCTCGGCCGCCTGGATGAGCCGCGGAAGGGGCTGCAGGTGCTGGCGGCGGCCGTGGGGCGGATCCTTCAGGACGTGCCGGGTGCCCGCTTCCTCATCGCCGGGCGGGGGGATGCCACCCAGGCCCGGGCCGACCTCGGCCGCTACGGGGAGTCGGTGGAGTTCCTCGGGCCGCTGGAGGAACGGGACAAGGCGAGTCTGCTGTCCTCGGTGGACCTGTACATCGCTCCCCAGACCGGTGGGGAGAGTTTCGGCATCGTGCTCGTCGAGGCGATCAGCGCAGGGGCGCTGGTGGTGGCCTCGGACCTACCGGCCTTCCGGAGGGTGCTGGACGGGGACCGGGGCGGCTACCTGTTCCGGACCGGGGACGCCCAGCACCTCGCCGAGGTGGTCCGGACCGCGCTGAGCGACCCCGAGGGCGCGCGGACCCGGCGGGAGTACGCCACCGGTATCGCAGAACGCTACGACTGGAACGTGGTCGCCGCCCAGGTCCGGGACGTCTACACGATGGTGACCGAGGCGGCGCAGGTGCAGACCCGCTCCGCCCTGCCCAGCATGCGCGAGTGGTTCGGGCGGAAACGATGAGCGCGGCCGAGATCGCCCTGCTCGTCCTGGCGGTCCTGGCGCTGGTCGCGGTGGTGCTGTGGAGCGTGGCCCAGCGCCTGGACCGGCTGCACCGCCGGGAGTTCCAGACCCGGGCCGCGCTCGAGGCCCAGCTGGTGCGCCGGGCGGACATCGCCGCTGAGGTCGCTGCCAGCGGCATACTCGACCCGGCCAGCGCCGTGCTGGTCTCCGACGCGGTCCTGTCCTCGATGCGGGCGGTTCGCCTGGTGGGCGAGGACGACACCCCCCAGGCACACGCCGACCGCGGCCTCATCGAGAGCGAACTGACCCGCACGCTCCGGACCGCCCTGGACGAGACCGACCCGGCCATCCCGGCGCGTGACACCGCGGCCGCCGAGGCGGTGGAACGCCTGCGCCACAGCCACTACCGGGTGCAACTGGCCCGCAGGTTCCACAACGACGCCGTGGTGCAGATCCACCACATCCGCAGACTCGCGCTGGTGCGGCTCTTCCGCCTCGCCGGCCACGCACCGCTGCCGCGGACCTTCGAGATGGATGACGCGCCGGTGTGAACCGGACTCTAGGCTGAGCCCATGTCCCAGCCCCCGCCCAACCCGCAGCACGCCGCTCCGGATCCCTACCACCGGCGCCCCGCACCGGTGGACCAGCCCCCCTCCGCGCCCCCGCCGCAGGGGGTGCGGTCGGCGGCCACCGGCCACGTCTACCCCCCACCGGTGCGGCCGGGAGGCGTGGCGCCCTCACCCGCGCAGTACGGCACGATGCGCGCCACCCACGCCCCGCCGGCGAACACCACCGGTCAACTCGACCAGGTATGGGCTCCCGGCCAGCCGCAGAGCAACCGGTGGGCGTTCAACTGGATGGCCTATATCGCAGGTGGGTTGATGATGCTCATCCTCATCACCACCATCCTGTTCCAGACCGGTGTCTCGGCCACCGTCGCCGGGTTCCTGCTGGCGCTGGTGCCGCTGCTGATCGTGCTGGCCGGCGTGATGTGGCTGGACCGGTGGGAACCGGAGCCGAAGTCGCTGTTGGCGGTGGCGTTGCTGTGGGGTGCCGGCGTCTCCGCGCTGTCCTCCTACTGGATCAACTCCGCGATCGTCCTGAACATCTTCCAGGCCACCGGCGATCCGGCACAGGCGGAGGTGATGGGCGCCGTGGTGGTGGCCCCGGTGGTGGAGGAGATCACCAAGGGCCTGGGCATCCTGGCTATCTTCCTGCTGCGGCGCGAGCATTTCGACGGCCCGGTGGACGGGGTGGTCTACGCCGCCACCGTCGGTGCCGGCTTCGCCTTCACCGAGAACATCCTGTACTTCGCCTCCAGCCAGGAGAGCGTCTGGCTGGTGTTCGTGATGCGCGGCGTCTTCTCCCCGTTCGCCCATGCGCTGTTCTCCGCCTGTGTGGGGATCGCACTCGGCATAGCCGCCCGCCGCTCCAACGGCGTAGCGGTCGGAATCGCCTTCCCTGCCGGTCTGATCGCGGCGATGGCCCTGCACGCCCTCTGGAACGGCAGCGCGGTGGCCGGGGAGGCCTTCCTCGTGCTGTACCTGGTGGTCCAGGTGCCCCTGTTCGGCGCCACCATCGGCCTGATGGCCTGGCTGCGCCGGCAGGAGTCGAACGTGGTGCGCGCCCGCCTGTCCGAGTACGCCGCCGTGGGGTGGTTCGCCTGGCACGAGGTGGACATGCTGGCCTCGCTGCGCGCCCGGTCCCAGGCGCGCCAGTGGGCCGGAAGTTTCGGATCGGCCGCCAAGGAGGCGATGCGCAACTTCCAGCGCGACGCCACCGAACTGGCCTACCAGCGCCAGCACGTGCTCACCGGGCGGGGACAGAAGCGGGCCCACCGCAGCGAGCACGAACTGCTCAACCAGCTCAGGCAGGACCGCCAGACGTTCGTGGCCCACGCCCAGCGCGCCCGGCAGCCCTGAGCGTATGGCCGCCCCGTTCGCCGGCTCCGGGTGTTCCGGCCGCCGGGTGCGCGGGCACGCCACGCCCGGGAGCGGGCGTAGACTGTCCACTGCCGATCGGCACCCCACCCGAGCACGGAGGTTCGAACCCGTGGCAGACGTTGTTGCACCCAGCGCCGGTACCGATCGCATCCGGCGCGGTATGGCGGACATGCTCAAGGGCGGGGTGATCATGGACGTGGTCACCCCCGAGCAGGCGAAGATCGCTGAGGACGCCGGCGCGGTGGCCGTGATGGCACTGGAGCGGGTCCCGGCCGACATCCGCGCCCAGGGCGGGGTGTCCAGGATGAGCGACCCGGACATGATCGACGGGATCATCGAGGCGGTGTCCATCCCCGTGATGGCCAAGGCCCGGATCGGGCACTTCGTCGAGGCGCAGGTGCTGCAGGCGCTGGGAGTGGACTACATCGACGAGT
>CALKWS010000223.1 GCA_938004115.1 uncultured Ruaniaceae bacterium | reverse complement strand
TCCTCCATCGACCCATCGGGTAGACCCAGGCGCATCTCCGTCGCCGGTAGCGCCACCAGGCCCAGGGCGGCCACCCCGACGACCACGGTCAGCACCGCGCGCAGGTGGCTCATCGGGGTGTTGTCCGCGGCAACCGCGGTCCCGCCCGAGCGCTCGGCCCGGGCCTTGCGGCCGAGCACCTTCTCACCCATCACCCCGAGGAAGGCGGGGGTGAAGGTGGTGGCGACCGGCACGGCCAGGGCCACCGCGACGGCCCCGATCACCCCCATCACGGTGAGGAACCCGATCCCGGTGACGGCCAGTGCCAGCAGGGCGATCGTGGTGGTGATGCCCGCGAACAGCACGGCGGTCCCGGCGGTGCCGTTCGCCAGCCCGATCGAGGCGGCGACGTCCATGCCCTCGCGCACCTGCCGCCGGTGCCGGTAGACGATGAACAGGCAGTAGTCGATGCCCACCGCCAGGCCGAGCATCAGCCCGAGCACGGGGGTGACGGTGGTCATTTCCACCACGTCGGAGAAGGCCATCGACCCGGCCACCGCGATGCCCACGCCCACCAGGGAGGACAGGATCGGCAGCGCCGCCGGGCGCAGCGCCCGGAACACCACCAGCAGTGCGATCGCCGCGGCGATCACACCGATCACCTCACCCACGCCGATCAGTCCGGACACCGAGGCGGCGATCTCACTGGAGTAGTCGATCTGCACCCCGTCCATCGGTGCGGCGTCGAGGTGCTCCATCACCCCCTGCTTGACCTCTTCGGGCAGGGCGAAGACGTCATCGGTGAACATCACCGTCGCGATGGCCACATCGCCGCCGGTGGAGACCGTGCGGATCTCCTCGGCGAACCCGGCCAGGTCGGTCGCCTGGTCCAGGTACGCCGACTCCTCCTCGATCGCGGCCAGCCCGGCGGTGACCTCCTCCAGTTCGGCCTGCAGTTCGGCCATCTGCGCCTGCGGCGCCCCGATCGCCTCCATCTGCTCCAGGCCCGCGGTCAGTTCCTCCTGTGCCCCCTGGAGCTCCTCGCGGTTCCGCTCGATCTCCGCCAGGCCGTCGGCCAGGTCCGCCTGGTCCTGGCGGCGCTGGTCCTCGGTGACGAACGGGTCCACCACGTCGGTGACCTCGGCGAATTCCTCCAGACCCGCCAGCGCGCTGCTCACCTGGTCACGCTGGTCGCCGGTGAACTGCCCGCCGTCGGTGGTGGAGAACACCACGGTGGCCCCGGTGGCGCTGGCGTCCAACTCCTGCTGGAGGCGCTCGTTCACCCGTTCGGTCTCGGTGCCCGGGATGGAGAACTGGTCCTGCAGGGTGCCGCCGAACGCGAGGAAACTGCCTATCGCCACCGCCAGCAGCACGAACCACGCGGCGATCACGCGCCCGGCCCGGCGCGCCGACCACTGTCCGATCCGATACAGCAACCTGGCCACTGGCAGTCCTTTCGAGGCGAGATGAAACCGCCTTATTGCACCACGGCTGTTGCCTAACCGACAAACGTTGGTTATCGGCGTCACAGTGGCACAATGCGGACTATGGATCCCCGCATCGCCCGCACCCGCCAGGCGCTGCGCGAAGCCCTGATGGACCTGGCCCGCGAGCGTGACGTCGACGAGATCTCCGTGGCGGACCTCGCGGAGTCGGCCGGGATCAACCGGAGCACGTTCTACCAGCACTACCGGGACAAGGGCGTACTGCTGGCAGATGTGTTCGACGCCGTCACCCAGGAGACGATGCAATCGGTCACCGCGGACCTGGGTCCGGCCGATCTACGGCAGGTGCTGGCGACGTATCTGCGGCACGTGCAGGAGAACCTGACCCTGTACCGGCGGATCTTCTCCGACGCGGTCTCCGCCGGCGTCCAGGCCCGGCTCCGGGAGCGGTTGGAAGGGCTGTTGCTCACCAGGATGGACCGCGGGCAGACTTCCGTGGGCGGGCTGCCGTTCCCGGTGGCGGCCGCCTCGATCACCGGTGCGGCGGTGGCGATCATCGCTGCCTGGGTGCAATCGGACCGTCCCGCCCCGGCCGCCGAGGTCGCGGAGTGGATCTGGCAGATGGTCGCCCTGCACGGCGCCCTGCCGAGGGAGCAGTGAGCGGTTACCCGACCTCGCCCGGGGCGGCGACCACACCCTCCCGGGCGGCGATATCGCTGATCTGCCGGGCCATCTGCACATCACGCTCGGACAGGCCGCCCACGTCGTGCGTGGTCAGCGTCACGTCCAGGTGCGGGTAGCGCAGGTCCAGGTCCGGGTGGTGGTTGGCGGCCTCGGCGGCCTGGCCGATCAGGTTCACCAGCCGCAGCCCCGTGGCGAAGTCACCGGTGCGCCAACGGGTGCGCAGTGCCTGACCGGCCACGTGCCAGTCCGTCAGGTTCTGTTCCCGTACCTGCTCCTCGGTCAGTTTCTCGGTCATGGTCCTCCCACTTCCTGCGGTTCACCGGGCTCGGCCCCTTCGGTGCGGGCCAGGTGTGCGGTATCGGCCTCCGGGTCACCCAGCAGGACCACCGAGCCACCGGCGCGCCAGATCGCCAGCACCTGGGTGATCGCGCCGGCTGCCGCGGCGTCGACCAGGACCCGGTCCGGACCGGTCCAGGCGGGCCCGGCCAGATCGTCGAGGCTGGCCGGGGTGGTCGGCAGCACCAACTGGTCGGGATAGGTCATCAGATCGGCGGCGCCGTCGAGCGCGCCCGGGGGCAGATCCCCGTCGAAGGACATGGCGAGCGCCGGTAGGGCCACACCGATGAGCAGGTCTGCTGAGCCGGCTTGCTCCGGTTGATCGGTGATGAGCACATCCGGGACGCCTGGTTCCTCCGCGGACGCCACGGCTCCATCACTGCCGCCGACCCGGGAGCCGAATGTCACCTGCGCCCCGGTCAGCCATGCGCCCAGCGCCCACGCCAGGGTGCGCCAGTGCACCGGCAGGTCGATGACCACCTGGGTGCCGTCGTCGGCGTCGGCCTCCTCGGTGAGCAGGTTGGCCACCTTGATCACCCAGTTCGCCAGCACCTGCCCGGACAACTCCACCCGCTCCCCGCCCGGCCCGTACCAGGTGAGCCGCGGCAGCGCGCCGTCGGGCCCCTGCCAGGAGGAGATCAGCGCTGCGACATCACTCATGCCCCCAGGGTAGGGCGGGGGCGCCCGTGGCGCAGGAGCCCGAGGATCAGAACTGGGTGTGCACCAACTCCACCACCCGCTGGCCCTCCAGCACCGGGAGCACCGCCCACTTGTCGAAGCTGGTGCACGGGTGGGACACCCCGAACTCGATCACTTCACCGACATCGACCGGATCCTCGGTGTGCAGGAACAGGTGCTGGTCGTTGAGCCGGGTGGTGGTCCCGCGCACCGGGCGGGCCGGGCCGGCGCCGGAGGCGGGGTGCACCCGCAACGGGATCGGCAGGTCCGCATCGAAGGGCGCATCGCGCCGGCCGGCCCCGCACAGCACCAGCCCCGGCTCGGGGGTGGAGTGCACCTGCGCCCACAGCCGCAGCGCCGGCTCCAGGCGTGCCGGCGGTTCCATACGTGCCCACGGGTCGGCCCGGTCGTACAGGCCGTGGTCATGGGTGAGGTAGGCCCCCGAGCGCACGATCACCCGCACCCGGTCCGTGGCGGTGCTGAGGGCTTGTTCGACCACGTCGAGGTAGGCGCTGCCGCCCACGCTCAGCACCACAGTGCCCTGCACCATCGGTGCCACCGCCTCGGCGGACTCGAGCAGGTCGGCGCAGAACCGGGCCACCGCCGTCAATGCCTCCGGACTGCTGCCCTTGGCGACGCTGCCCTCGTAGCCGCTCACCCCGACAACCCGCAGGCCCGCCTCGGTGGCCGCCTGCGCCAGATCACGGACCTCGGCCAGCGTGCGCACCCCGGTGCGGCCGCCCACGTGTCCGCGCTCGATCAGCACCCCGACCCGTTCCCGCACCTGCGGGGTGGCCAGATCGGCGGCCAGCAGGTCCACGCCGGTCCGGCTGTCGGCGTACACCCAGGCCTCGAAACCGTCCTCGGCGCCGCGTGCCTCCCGGGCCAGCCAAGCGATCTCCCGCGGGTCGAGGAGCTGGTTGGCCAGCAGCAGGCGGCGGGTGCCCCAGGACCGGGCGGTGCGCATCTGCCCGCCAGTGGCCACCGTGGCCCCCCAGGCGCCGGCGGCGTGTTGGCGCTGCCACAACTGCCGGGACATATGGGTCTTGATGTGCGGCGCCAGCTCGAACCCGGTCCGCGCGCAGAAGGCGGCCATCACCGCCATGTTGTGGTCCAGGTCCGCGGCGTCCAAGGTCATCACCGGCCAGGAGAACGGGCCGGTGAACAGGTCGGGGCGCTCGCGGGCGAGGGTGTCCTCGAACTGGGTCGGACTCACCCCGGCCGGAGGGTGCAGACCTTTGAGTACCATCAGGACACGGTAACCCGTGCCGTCCCGCGCGGGGTGGCAACGGTGTCCCGGGTTCGCCCGGGGGAGGTGAACCGGCGCTATACCAGCTCCCCGGACCGCTCGCAATATCACGGTTGGGCTTGACTTTAGCGGGATAACACGCGTGTAATTTAGGCACGGACGGCGGCAATGTCGCCGCACCGAGTGAAGATTGGGGAAGCACCGTGTGGAACATCTTGGGAGAGGGGCCGCTGACCGAGGGGATGGCGGCCGGCCCCGAGCGACAGCCGGAAACACCTGTGCTCTTCGACGCCTTCGCCCCGGACGAGGGCGTACTGGGCTGGCAGGAGCGCGCGTTGTGCGCCCAGACCGATCCGGAGGCGTTCTTCCCCGAGAAGGGCGGCTCCACCCGGGAGGCCAAACGGGTATGCGTCTCGTGTGAGGTGCGCGCCGAGTGCCTGGAGTATGCCCTGGAGAACGACGAACGGTTCGGCATCTGGGGTGGGCTGTCGGAACGGGAACGTCGAAAGCTCAAGCGCCGCGCGATCTGATCGCCCCATCCGCCCCTTCACCTGCCCCGGATGACCTTGGACCGCCCCGACGTCTGCGCCGTCATTGTGGGGACCGTCGACTCCCCCTACCTGCCACACACCCTCGCCGGCCTGGCCCGGCAACACCGGCGCCCGGATCGGATCGTGTGGGCGGTGCTGCCGACCGAGGACGACGAGGCGTCCGACGGTGCTCCTGCGGCCAGTGCTGAGGCGGTTCTCGACGACGCCGGCCTGACCTCGCACGGTCAGCCCGAGGTGCGGGTGGTGCACCTGGAGGAGGCCACGAGCTTCAGCGACGCGGTGCACTCGGCGATCGCGCAGGTCACGGACGACCCGTCGTGGTGGTGGCTGCTGCACGACGATTCCGCCCCGGACCCGGAGGCACTGGCGAACCTGCTCACCACCGTGGACCGGTCGGACTCGGTGGGCGTGGCAGGCGTCAAACAGGTCGACTGGGACCAACCGGACCAGTTGATCTCGGTCGGGGTCAGCATGACCGTGGACGGCCAGCGCTACACCGGGATCGAGTCCGGCGAGATCGACCAGGGCCAGCACGATGGCCGCGAGGACGTCTACGCGGTCGGTACCGCCGGGATGCTGATCCGCGCCGACCTGTGGCGGGAGTTGCGCGGGGCCGACCCGACCCTGGGTGCGTTCGGCGACGGTGCCGACCTCTGCCGCCGTGCCCGGCTGGCCGGGCACCGGGTGGTGGTGGCCCCCGGCGCGCGCGTGCGGCACGCCCGGGCCGGCTATGACGGGCTGCGTACCCGCGGCGGCGCCCGCACGCGCGAACCCCTTGCCCCGGACCCGCGCCGCAGCTTCGGTGCTCGGCGCACCGCCCAACTGCACTCCTGGCTGGTGCGCAGCCCCCTGCTCCTGGGTCCGCTGGTGGCCCTGGCCATCCTGGCCCTCGCCCCGCTGCGGGCGTTGTGGCAGGTCACCACCAACGAGCTGGGGTTGGCCGGCGTGGAACTGCGGGCCGCCCTGACCTCGGTGCTGCGTCCGCGGGCGGTACTACGTGCGAAACGCCGGGCCCGGCGCACCAAGACGGTGTCCGCGCGGAGGCTGACCCCGTTGCAGGCCACCTGGCCACAGCTGTTACGGGCCCGGCGCAACCGGCGGCTCCAGGCGGCCGCGGAACGCCGCGCGGCGCGCGCCCCCAGCGAACTGGAGATGGCCGAACGCGCCGCGGTGGCCCGCCGGCGGCGGCTGGCCTTCGTCGCGGTACTGGTGCCGACCATCGGCGTAGCGGCGATCACCCTGCTGCCGGTCACCGTCGGCGGCGCGCTGATCGGGGGCGCGCTGCTCCCGGTGGATGCCACGTTCACGCACCTGTGGCAGGCGGCGACCGGCGGCTGGATCGGCAGCGGGGACGGCTACCCCGGACCGGCGGACCCGTTCCTGGGTGTGCTCGGTGTGCTCTCGGCGGTCACCGGCGGGCCCCTCGGGGTGCCGGTGCAGGTGAGCGTGGCCCTCGTGCTGCTGCTGGCGATGCCGCTGGCCGCGATCACCGCATGGTTCGCCGCCGGGGCAGCCAGCCGGTCGGTGCTGGTGCGCGCCTGGGCGGCCGGTGTCTGGGCCTTCGGCCCGCCGCTGTTGCTGGCCCTGGGCGATGGCCGGCTGGGTGCCGTGCTCGCCCACGTGGCGCTGCCCCTGGTGGGTCTGGGTCTGGCGCGGGCGCTCGGCCTGGACCGCCGCGACGTGGTGGTCTCCGGCATGGTCGGGGCGAAACGGGTGACCAGCCCGGCCCCCGCCCCGCGCTCGGTACGGGAGCGACGGCGCGCCCGGCGCGCGGCCCTGGCCGCGGTGGGCGCCGCCCGCGGGCCGGACCCGAATGAGGACGGCGT
>CALKWS010000222.1 GCA_938004115.1 uncultured Ruaniaceae bacterium | reverse complement strand
TGTTCGAGGAGCACGGCTTCCGGGACTTCAAGATCTCCGTCAAGCACCACGACCCGGTGGTGATGGTTCGCGCCTACGAACTGCTCGCCGAGGCCGGTGACTGGCCCCTGCACCTGGGCGTGACCGAGGCCGGGCCGGAGTTCCAGGGCACGATCAAGTCCGCCACCGCGTTCGGGGCGCTGCTGTCCCAGGGCATCGGGGACACCATCCGGGTGTCCTTGTCCGCCCCGCCGGTGGAGGAGGTCAAGGTCGGGATCCAGATCCTGCAATCGCTGAACCTCAAGGAACGCAAACTCGAGATCGTCTCCTGCCCCTCCTGCGGGCGGGCCCAGGTGGACGTCTACACCCTCGCCGATGAGGTCACCGCCGGCTTGGAGGGCCTCGAGGTGCCGCTACGGGTCGCGGTGATGGGATGCATCGTGAATGGGCCGGGGGAGGCCCGCGAAGCCGACCTCGGGGTGGCTTCGGGCAACGGTAAGGGGCAGATCTTCGTCAAGGGCGAGGTGATCAAGACGGTGCCGGAGGAACTGATCGTGCAGACACTGCTCGATGAGGCCAACCGGATCGCCGCGGAGATGGGTGTGGAAGCCGGCACCGGATCCCCGCAAGTGAACGTGTCCTGAGCCATAACGATGCGTGAGTGGCCGCCCCGCCGGCCTCGCCGATTCCGCACCCGCCATTTGCAGGCGGTGCGCGACGAGGCGGTGTCGGTGGTGGACGCCAACACCGTGCACCCCGAACGGGTGCGGCAACGGGCCGCCGCGGACCCGGTGGGCGCGGCGCTGATGGCCGAGTTCATCGAGGCCCTGAGCACCACCCCGTTCGTGCGGTCCCAGGTGATGTGCGCCGTGCGCGGGGAGGAGTTGCTCGGGCTGTGCCTGATGGCGGGCAACCTGGTCCCCCTGGGCCTGCCCCCGGAAGCCTACGGCCCGGTCGCGGAGCACGTGCGTCGCCGGGGGTTGCGGTTCTCCTCCATGGTCGGTTCGGCCGAGGAGGTGATGGCGCTGTGGCGGCTGCTCCGCAGACACCTGGGCGGCGCGCGGGACATCCGTCCGGACCAGCCCTCCCTGATGATCGATCACGATCCGGTGATCGAGGCCGACCCGCAGGTGCGTCCTGGACGGGTGGAGGACCTGGACATCCTCATCCCCGCCTGTGTGGCGATGTTCACCGAGGAGGTGGGGTACTCGCCGCTGAGCGCCGGGGGCGGGTACGAACGGCGGATCCGGAACCTGGTGGAGCAGGGCCGCTCGCTGGTGCGGATCGGGTCCGGTCCCGCCGGGCCGGAGGTGGTGTTCAAGGCCGAGATCGGCACCGTGGGGCTGGGGGCGGCGCAGATCCAGGGCGTGTGGGTCAATCCCCGGCACCGGGGCAAGGGGCTGGCCGCACCGGGTATGGCGGCCGTGGTCGAACACACCCGCGCCCGGTTCGCGCCGATCGTGTCGCTGTACGTCAACTCCTACAACACCGCGGCGCTGGCCACCTACAGCCGGGTCGGGTTCCGCCAGGTGGGCACCTTCGCCACCATCCTGCTGTAGCCGGCGCGGTGTCTGCCGAGGCCCGCCGAGGCTAGCGCAGCAGCCGGGACAGGCGGCGATCCGCCAGCGGCTTGCCGCCGGTCTGGCAGGTGGGGCAGTACTGCAGCGAGGAGTCGGCGAAGGACACCTCGGCGATCACGTCACCGCACACCGGGCACGGCTCACCGGTGCGGCCGTGCACCGACATCCCGGCGCGCTTGACGTCCTTCAGCTCGCTTGTCTCCTTGTCCGCCGACGCCCGAACGGCGGCGGTGAGCACCTCCTGGATGCTGGTGACCAACCGGTCCCGGGCGGAGGCGTCCAGTGACCGGCTCAACGCGAACGGGCTGAGCCGGGCCGCGTGCAGGATCTCATCGGAGTAGGCGTTCCCGATCCCTGCGATCAGACTCTGGTCCCGCAGCAGTCCCTTGATCTGGGCGTTGCGGGCATCGAGCAGATCATCGAGCACCGCGCGGGTGAACTCGGTGGACAGCGGATCGACCCCCAGGGTGGCGATCCGCTCCACATCCGACGCCCGGCGGACCACATGGATCGCCAGCCGCTTCGTGGTCCCCGCCTCGATCAGGTCGAAGGCTCCGGTGCCCACCAGCACCCGGGCCGCCAGCCCGGAGCGTCCCGGGCGGGGCGGGCGTGCGGGCGGGTCGTCATGCCAGCGCACCCACCCGCCCCGGGCCAGGTGGAAGACCAGGTGCAGCTCGCCGTCGTCCGTGGCGGCGGCCACGTCGATCCACTTGCCATGCCGGTGCACCCCGGTCACGGTCGCGCCGTGCAGTGCGGTGACCGGCGGGTCGAAGGTCTTCAACGCGGGGAAGGACACTACGTTCACCGCACCGATGCGCTGGCCGGTGCAATGGGCATCCAGCGCCTGCACCAGCCCCTGGACCTCGGGCAACTCCGGCACATCGTCAGTGTGACACAGCCCTCCTGCGACGCACAGGCCGCGGATCGGTTCACCTCAGGTACCCGGATCGGTTCACGTCAGGTACGCGGCCAGGACCGCGGCGGAGTTGATCCCGTTGTGGGTCAGCACCGCCGGCAGCAGGCTCGCCCACCGCATCCGGAACCAGGCCAGCAGGCCTCCGATCAGGCCGGTGGTGAGGATCGCACCGGCCTCCACCTGCAGTTCCCATCCGGTCCCGATGACCACGCCGTGCGCCAGGCCGAACAACAAACACGTCAGCGGGACCTCCCATCCCACCGCGGTGCCCCGCATCGCGCCGCGAGCCGATATCACGCGGCCCGGCAGTGCTTCGGCGGCCAGCGCCAGCAGCACCCCGCGGAACAGCAACTCCTCGTCCAGCCCCGGCACGATCGCCTGGTACAGCACCGTCTCCAACCCCGGCGCCGGCTCGCCCGGGCTCCCGGAGAGCCGGCCGGTGACCACCAACACCGCGGCCGTACCGACCGCGACGGCCACCACCGGTACCAGCCAACCGGGCCGGGGCCGGACCACGCCCACCGCCCGCCACGACAGCCCCGGCAGGGCCCGGATCAGCACCAGCAACAGCCCCAGCAGCAGGATCTTGTTCTGCCAGTTCCACGCCAACTCACCGAGCGCACCGATCCGGGGCAGGTGCAGCACCAGCGTGGCGCCCAGGTAGGTCAACCCGATCAGTGCCAGCCGCCGTCCACCCCCTGGAGCCAGCACCGGCCGCCCGGCGCGGCGCGCCCGCCACCAGAGGACGGGCCCGAGGACCAGCGCCGTCACGGCCAGGTGCACCAGCGCGGTGAGCCCGGCCCACGCCAGGTCCGCCATCTTGCTTCCCTCCGTTGCCCGTCGCGTGCCGGTGCCACGCTAGCGGCGCGCCGGAGCGGGTAGGGGTGCCAGTTGTCATCGATCGTGGATGGCGGCCTGGGGGCTGAGCGCCCGGACGGTGCTGTCAGCCGACGCCCGGATGTGGCAGGCGAACCCCGAAGAAGACTGATCGCATCCGTCGGTCGGCGGACCTTGGCGTGTGCCCCACCCAGATAGACTCACCGGCGTGATACTGCGAATGTCGAGCCTGTTCCTGCGGACCCTCCGGGAGGACCCGGTCGATGCGGAGCTGGCGAGCCACAGGTTGCTCGTCCGCGCCGGGTACATCCGCCGCGCCGCCCCCGGGATCTACACCTGGCTGCCGCTCGGGCTACGCGTGCTGGGCAAGGTCGAGGCGATCGTGCGGGAGGAGATGGTCGCCGCCGGCGCCCAGGAAGTGCACTTCCCGGCGCTGCTACCCCGGGAACCCTACGAAGCCACCGGCAGGTGGACCGACTACGGCCCGAACCTGTTCCGGTTGCAGGACCGGCGGGACAACGACTACCTGCTGGCCCCGACCCACGAAGAGATGTTCACGCTGCTGGTCAAGGACCTGTACTCCTCCTACAAGGACCTGCCGCTCACGCTGTTCCAGATCCAGACCAAGTACCGTGACGAGGCGCGCCCGCGGGCCGGGCTGCTGCGCGGACGCGAGTTCATCATGAAGGACGCCTACTCCTTCGACGTCGACGACGCCGGGCTGGAGCGCTCCTATCAGAACCAGCGGGACGCCTACGAGCGGATCTTCACCCGGCTGGGGCTGGAGTACGTCGTGGTCGCCGCCACCAGCGGTGCGATGGGCGGCTCGCGCTCGGAGGAGTTCCTCTTCCCCACCCCGGCGGGGGAGGACACGTTCGTCCGCTCCCCGGGCGGGTACGCCGCGAACATCGAGGCGGCCCGGGCCGCGGTACCCGAAGCGGTGGACCCGGCCGGATTGCCGGCCGCGGAGGTCCTCGACACCCCGGACTCCACCACGATCGAGACGCTGGTGCAGCGGGCGAATGAACTCCACCCCCGTCCCGATCGGCCCTGGACGGCGGCGGACACGCTGAAGAACGTGGTGCTTGCCCTGACCCACCCCGACGGCACCGAGGAACTCATCGTGGTCGGCCTGCCCGGGGACCGGGAGGTGGACCTGAACCGGTTGGAGGGCGCCCTGGAACCGGTCCAGGTGGCCGCCGCCACCGACGAGCAGGTCGCGACCCGGCCGGAACTGGTGCGCGGGTACATCGGCCCGGGGGTGGTGGGCCCGAACACCCCGGCCGGGGACGGACCCGAGCGCACCGCGCTGCGGTACCTGCTGGACCCCCGGGTGGTTCCCGGCACGAGCTGGATCACCGGAGCCGACGCCGAGGGCAAGCACGTGTTCAACCTGGTGGCCGGCCGGGACTTCACCGCCGACGGCACCATCGAGGCCGCCGAGGTGCGCCCCGGCGACCCGGCCCCCGATGGTTCCGGGCCGCTGGAACTGGCCCGGGGGATCGAGATCGGGCACGTGTTCGCCCTCGGCCGCAAGTACGCCGAGGCCCTGGATCTGAAGGTCCTGGACGAGAACGGCAAGGCCGTCACCGTCACCATGGGCTCCTACGGCATCGGCGTCTCCCGTGCGATGGCGGCGATCGCGGAGAAGTACCACGACGACGCCGGACTCACCTGGCCGCTGCAGGTGGCCCCCGCGCACGTCCACGTAGTCGCGACCGGGAAGGACCCCCAGGTGCTGGCCACCGCCGAACAGATCGTCGCGGACCTGGACGGCGAGGGCGTGGAGGTGCTGTTCGACGACCGGCCCAAGGTGTCCGCCGGGGTGAAGTTCGCCGATGCCGAACTGCTCGGCGTGCCCTACCTGCTGGTGATCGGCAGGGGATTGGCCGACGGGGTGGTGGAGTTCCGCGACCGGGCTACCGGTGCACGCCGGGACATCCCAGCGGGGCTGGCGGCGACCGAGGTCCGCCAGCTGCTGGCCGACGCGGGCATCTAGGAGCCGCGGCGACCCGCGGGCCGCCGCGGGAAGCGAACGGGTCAGCCGGCCGGCTCCGGCTCCGTCCCGCCGGAGGCGTCCAACCCGGGCAGCACGGGCACCGGGTCGGCCACGTCGTAGACCGACATCGCGGTGGCCAGCACCTGGGCGGCGATCAGGTCACGGTCCTCCGGCGCGGCCGGCTCCACCAGGTGCAGCCAGGCCGGGACCCGGGCATGGGCCAACCGCACCGCCTGGCCGTGCAGGTCATCCAGGTCCAACTCGTAGGCCGGTTCACGGGGATCGTCCTCGGTGGCGGCCAGCCCGGCGCGGACGGCCACCTCCGCTCCCTGGGCCCGCATCCGTGCGGCATGATCGCTCAACCGGCTGCGCTCCTCACCGCCGGCCCGAGCCGCGCGCACCTCGGCGACGTACCCCGAGGCGTCCAGCAACCTGCTGAGCCCGGCGGCCTCCGGACCGAACTCGGCCGGGAACGGGTCCTCGGGCAGGGCCGGGGGCTCCGGTGGGTCCAGATCCAGGGCCGCGCGCACCTGCCGGGCGTGCAGCACCTGGTTGACCGCGACCGACGTCAACAGCGTGGCCATCTGCCCGTCCACCTCGTCGATGTGCGACAAGAGCGCCGCCGCGGTGTCCTCGAGGTGCTCCACCACCTCTGCGGGGGCGGCGGTGTGGGCATCCTCACCCTCGGCATGGTCGCCGTCCCGGTCGGCTTGGTCACCGGCGCCCGTCCCGGTCTCGCCGGCCTCCGGCCGCGGCGGCGGCTGCCATACCCCGCCCAGGGAGGTCAGGTGCGCCTCGGCATCCCGGGCGACCGCATCGAGCGACTCGGCGGTCTCCCCGGCGGCCTGCTCCGCGGCGGACCGGGCGTACCGGGCGAGTGACTCCACCGCGATGGCGGCCTCCTGGCGCACCGCGTCCTGACCTTCCGGCACCGGGGGCGGGCTGGGCGGCAGGTCCAACCGGACCCCGCACGCCGTGATCAACCCCACCAGCAGCACGGCCAGCAAGGCCGCCCACCGGATCCGTCCCCGCGGGGCACGGGCGGAGGCGGCTGCGGCGATGGCAGGGCGGCGGGCGGGAGAGGGCACGCGTTGATCGTGCCACGTTCCGGCTCTAGGCTGTGGCATCAGCGCCCCCGGCAGACAACTTCACACGAGGTGAGATGATGAGCCCGTCAGACATCCAGGCTGCCTTGCAGCAGGCACTCTCGCCCGTGGTGGCCGCCGAGGGGCTGTACCTGGAGCAGGTGCGGCTGGGCGGACACCAGCGCAAGCGGGTCGTCACCGTGGTGGTCGACCTACCCGACGGGCCCGGCGGGGTGGACTCCGAGGCGCTGACCGAGGTGTCCCGGGCGGTGTCGGCCCGGATGGATGAGGTCGACGACGTGCTCCCGGGCGCCTACGAGCTGGAGGTCACCACCCCCGGTGTGTCCCGCCCGCTCACCGAACGGCGGCACTTCCGCCGCGCCCAGGGCCGGCTGGTCACCGTACAGACCGACGACGGTAGCGTGCGGGGCCGGATCACCGCGGCGGACGACGAGGGCTTGCTGGTGCAACCCGAACCCGAGCGGGGCAAGCCCGGGCAGAAGCGCGGCCGGCAGCCCGAGCCGGTCCTGCTGCCCTGGGAACGCGTGCGACGCGGGCAGATCCAGGTGGAGTTCACACAGGCCGGTCGGGCCGGCTGAGGTCGCGCGGCGCAGCCGGGCGAGGGAAGGAAGTGGTGACATGGACGTGGACATGAGTGTCCTGCGCATGATCGAGCACGAACGGGAGATCAGCCTGGACGTGCTCGTCACCGCCATCGAGCAGGCGTTGGAGTCCGCGTACCAGCGCACCCCGGGTGCCTACCCGAATGCACGGGTGGAACTGGACCGGCGCACCGGCCGGGTGACCGTCTACGCCCGCGAGCGCATCCCGCGGGAGGCTCCCGACGACGTCGACCCCGATGAGATCGCCGGCCCCGGTTACGACCTGGGCCCGGAATTCGACGACACGCCGGACAACTTCGGCCGGATCGCCACCTCCACCGCCCGGCAGGTGATCATGCAACGGCTGCGCGACGCCGAGGACGACCAGGTACTGGGCACCTTCCGGGACAAGCAGGACGACGTGATCGCCGGGGTGATCCAACAGGGCAGCGACCCCCGGCTGGTGTTCATCGACGTGGGCGGGGTGGAGGCGGTGCTGCCGCCGCACGAACAGGTCCCCGGCGAGGACTACGCCCACGGCACCCGGATCCGCGCGTACGTGCTGGAGGTGGCCCGCGGCGCCAAGGGGCCCTCGATCACCGTGTCCCGCACCCACCCGAACCTGGTCCGCAAACTCTTCGAGCTGGAGGTGCCCGAGATCGCCGCCGGGCAGGTAGAGATCGCCGCGCTGGCCCGGGAGGCGGGGCACCGCACGAAGATGGCGGTGCGGTCCCACGTGCAGGGGCTGGGGGCCAAGGGGGCGTGCATCGGCCCGATGGGATCGAGGGTGCGGGCGGTGATGGCCGAACTGCAGGGGGAGAAGATCGACATCGTCGACTACTCCGAGGACCCCGCCGCGTTCGTCGCCAACGCGTTGTCGCCGGCGCGGGTCTCCAGCGTGGAGGTGGTCGACGCCGAGGCGCGCTCGGCCCGGGTGGTGGTGCCGGACTACCAGTTGTCGCTGGCGATCGGCAAGGAAGGGCAGAACGCCCGTCTGGCCGCCCGGCTCACCGGCTGGAAGATCGATATCCGACCGGACGAAGTAGGGTAGTACACTTGTCCACGGGCTTCGTGCCGGTACGCACCTGCGTGGGTTGCCGGAAGCGGGCCCCGCGGTCTGACCTGGTGCGCCTGGTGCAGGATCGTACGGCTGCGGCTCCCACCGTCGTCGTCGATCCAGCAGCACGTGCCCCGGGTCGAGGTTGCTGGATGCATGCGCGTTCTGGTTGCCTGGACCGAGCCATGCAACGGCGAGCGATCTCCCGGGCACTGCGACTACCCGAACCAGTGCACCTGGAGGCCGTCACGGAATGGTTCGCCGCACATGGAAACCGTTGATCACCGAACAGAGAGCGGGTCGACACATTATGGGAACCCGATGAGTCCCCAGCGATGAGTACGAACCACTAACAGCGGTCCACCCTGTCCTGGGGCGGGCCGAGGACAGGAGAGAAGTGGCCAAGGTCCGCGTCCACGAGCTCGCGAAAGAGCTCGGCGTCGACAGTAAGTCCGTCATGGCGAAACTGAGTGAACTCGGTGAATTCGTCAAGTCGGCATCGTCCACGATCGAACCCCCCGTGCAGCGACGACTGCGCGAAGCCTTCCCCCCGCCTCCACCGGAGGCCAAGGAGGAGGCGCCGAAGAAGCCAGCGGCGAAGAAGACGCCGAAACCCAAGGCTGCCCCGAAGCCGGAGCCCGTCGCCGAGGCGCCGGCCGAACCTGCGGCCGAGGCGGCCCCGGAACCGGCCGAGCCTGCTGCGGCAGAGCCGCGACCGGCGGACTCGCAGCCGGCCGAGTCGGAGGACCAGGCGCCCAAGCCGCAGGCCCCGGCCGCCAAGAAGCCCGCCCCGCCGCGCCCCGGCCCCAAGCCGGGTGCACGGCCGGGGAACAACCCGTTCGCGCCCTCCCAGGGCATGCCCCGTCCCGGTGGCACCGGCGGTCCGCGCCCCGGACCCCGGCCCGGCGGTGGGCAGCGTTCCGGCGGCGCCGGTGCGGAGACCCGTGGCGGCGGTCCGCGGCCCTCGCCGCAG
>CALKWS010000221.1 GCA_938004115.1 uncultured Ruaniaceae bacterium | reverse complement strand
CGATTACGATCAGACAGACTAGGTGTATTCACCGACGCTGCTCGCGCGCCTCACGGATGCGCGCCCCGCGTCCGACAACAGGGAGGAGGTGCCGCGATGGGTGTCCTCGACCGCTTCGAGAAAGGGGTGGAGCGCGCCGTGAACAGCGTGTTCTCCAAGGCCTTCCGCTCGGACCTGAAACCGGTGGAGATCGCCAGCGCCATCCGGCGAGACATGGATGAGCGCACCGCCGCACTGTCCCGGGGCCGCACCGTGGTACCCAATACCTTCACCGTGGAGTTGTCCGCCAAGGACTTCGAGCAGGTGCAGGACTGGGGTGAGGAGGCCATGGCCCAGGAGATGATCGAGGCCGCCACCGAGCACGCCGACAGTCAGAACTACGTGTTCGTGGGCGCGGTGGACGTGACCTTCACCCAGGCCGAGGACCTGGAGCCGGGCCGGTTCCGGGTGCAGTCCTCCTCCCGGCGCGGACCGGTGGCGCCGGCCACCAGCGCCGGGGCCGCCACCCGGCACCCGATCCTGGACATCGACGGCCAGCGGTACCTGCTCACCGGGCCGGTCACGGTGATCGGCCGGGGCAGTGAGGCGGACATCATCGTGGACGATGCGGGGGTCTCCCGCCGGCACCTGGAGATCCGCATCACCCCCGACGGCGTGATCGCCACCGACCTGGGTTCGACCAACGGCAGCTATGTGGAGGGCCACCGGATCGATGCGGCCACCCTCGTGGACGGCAACACCCTGACCATCGGCCGCACCCGGATCCTGTTCTGGTTCGGTGCCGGCGCCGAGCAGTGAGGTCGGATGAGCGAACTCATCGTCACGGTGCTGCGCCTGGGCTACCTGGTGTTGCTGTGGCTCCTGGTGCTCTCCGCCGTCGGCGTGCTGCGTCGGGACATCTTCGGCACCCGGGTGCTGGCCCGTGACTCGGTCCACCCCCGGGCCCCCGGCCGCGGCGGGCGACCCGCCCCGGGGCGGCGCCGGGGTCGCGGCCAACCCTCCACGCTGCGGGTCACGGCCGGGCCGTTGAACGGTACCCAGTTGACCCTGGGGGAGTCGGCGGTGCTCATCGGCCGCTCCCCGGGGTGCACCCTGGTGCTGGACGACGACTACTCCTCCAACCGGCACGCCCGGATCTTCCCCTCCGAGGGCCGCTGGTACGTGGAGGACCTGGGCTCGACCAACGGCACCTACCTGGGCAACCAGCGCATCACCGCCCCGGTCCCCGTGGGGATCGGCCAGCCCGTCCGCATCGGTCAGACCGTCATCGAGTTACACAAGTAGGCCCCGCCCGTGTCTGTTGCACTGCGTTACGCTGCCCGCTCCGACGTCGGCCTGGTCCGGGACGTCAACCAGGACTCCGGCTATGCCGGCCCGCACCTGCTCGTGCTCGCCGACGGTATGGGCGGGGCGGCCGGCGGGGACATCGCCTCCTCGGTGGCGGTGGCGCACCTGGCCCCCCTCGATGGGGAGTCCCACCGCAGCGAGGACCTGCTGGACCGGCTGCGCACCGCCCTGGGCAACGCCCACCGGGACCTGGTGGCCTACTCCGCCGAACGCGCCGAGCTCAAGGGCCTGGGCACCACGGTCGTGGCACTGCTGCGCTCCGGGTCCCGTCTGGGCATGGTGCACATCGGCGACTCCCGCGCCTACCTGCTGCGCGACGGGGAACTGA
>CALKWS010000220.1 GCA_938004115.1 uncultured Ruaniaceae bacterium | reverse complement strand
GCGGGTGCGCACCGGGGTGCGGGCGGACAGCGCGCTGACCGAGCCGCCGACGACGCAGAACTAGGAGGCGAGCGGAAACCGCCACCGGTAGTCCGGTTCGTAACTAGTCCGGTTCGTAGCCTTCGAAGCCGTCCCGTGCGCCTCGGTGATGCACCGATGGGATTGCCATACCCGCTCGATCACCTGGATGACGAGGCCTGCCCTCTTGGAGAGGCGGTATCGCTGCGCCCCGATTGATTGAGGTCCTTATCGGATTGCAGTTCCTTGCGAACCTCCTCACGGGCTTTCGCCACAGCCTCATCGATCTGCCTGGCATTCTCCGCCCTGGCGCGCCGGCGGCGCCACACGGACCAGACCAGGAGCAGCAAGAGCGCTACCAGAACAATCGACTCCACCCATGGGATCGCCCAAGCGTGAGCCGACTGGGTCGCTTGGACCACCGGCAGCGCGTTGGCCGAGATCTGCGGCGGCACGGGGGTGACGACCACCTGCTCGGTGACCCGCAGGAGGGGCGGAATACCGTCGATCTGCTCGGTGACCGTTAACGACCCGCCGGGCAGGATCTCATCCAGCGGATCGACGGCGACGGAGTGCTCGGCCAGCCCGAAGACGCCGTGCCCGCTGATGACCTGCTCGGCGGCCAACCGGACGTTACCGGCATTGTGGACCTCATAGGTGAGGGTGGCAGTACCGGTCGAGAACGGGACCCAGGCCCGTTCATAGGCCACCGTGAGACCGGTTACCTCGAGTGTGGGTTGGACCGCTCCCGCCACCCGCAGGTAGATGCGTGAGCCAACCCGGTTGTCTACCAGGACACGTTGACCGTCTGCATCGGTGGCCGCGGAAGTGACCGAGGCAACCATGCCCCCGGCATGATCACCAGGGGTCGCATCCTGCGGGACGTTGAGGGAGAACGGCACGATCGCACTCTCGCCCGCCTCGATCGTGACTTCTTCGTCGAGCCCGATCCAGGCACCGACCCCGGCAGGTTCAACCTCGGCAGGTTGCAGCGTGAATCCGCCCTCCGGAGTGTTCACCGCATCGTGGGAGTACACGCGGAAAGTTATCTCCTCGGAACTGAAGTTGTTCACCTGCGCGATGTCTTCGATTGTCTCCCCCGGCTCCACCTCGAACTCCCAGTGGGCACGGCCATCCGCACCCTCCTCGTCGGCAGGTTGCACGGACCAGGTGAGTGACGAGTCCGGCTCGGGGGCCTCTTCGTCTTGTGCCTCAGCCGTCGCCGCGGGGACGATGGCCAACGCAAGACAGACGATCACCGCCGCGAGCGACGCGATTCCTTCTCGTGCCATGCCGAACATCAGATCACACAGCGGTGATCGTCAGGACGGCCGTGTAGACACCAGGCGCGGTGTCCACCGGGACTTGAAGGTCGAGTTCCGCACCTAGAGTCGCGGAGCCACGGCTCGCACCTGGTTCGGCCGAACCGAGCAGGCGGGGCACCGACAGGCCGTCCCCAGAGGGGAAGCCGGGGTCTACCGCATCGCCGGGGGCCACCACTTGGCCGTCTGAGGCGGATGCGACCGTCGGGGACCAGCCGAGGAAGGCGCCGGTGAAGGTGTCCGTTTCATCGTCCGCGGCGAAGTCGGAGACCTCTGCCGAGACGTCCCATCCTGGGTCACTGACCCGGGTGTCGGTCACCCTCACCGGGCGTAGTTCTCCGGCGCTGGCCAACCTGTCACCGAGGAGGACCATCTCCGGCAGTTCCACCGTCCGGTCCTGAGGATCGACGGAGATGAGCAGCGAACCGTCACTGCCCCCACTCTGGGGAACCGTCGCCACGACATCCTGGTTCGCGTCGTTGACCGGCGGCTCCGCGTCATCGGTGGCCACGGTCAGGGTTACCGATAGCGGGGTGGTCGGACGCTCGGGATCGTTGGAGGCGAGCATCGCAATCGTCCGGTGGACGTCACCCTCGCTCATCTCCCCCGAGTCGAGGGCCACAGTGACCTCCTGGCTCTGGCCGGGCGCGACCGTGCCGGACGTCGGAGTGATCGTCAGCCACGCTGGGATCTGCGTTCCCGGGGCCTCGGTCGTTCCGGTGACGTTCATGACCAGATGCGTGTCCGGGAACCCGATGGCCGACATCGGCGCCGGCTCGGGCATACCGCACGCCACGGAGCGCAGGTAGGACGGCGCGGACTCACCCTCGGCGTTGGAGCCCGCGAAGAAGCCGCTGGTCTGGCTGGTATCCGGCGCGTCCAGTTCGACGACGAGGGTCGAACCCGCCGGTGCCGTCGCAGTCACCGGCACGGTCACCATCTCAAGGGCCTGTGGCTGCAACGTCACTGCCGCGCTTCCGATCTCCGTCATGTTGTCGTAGGTCAGCGTCTCCCCGTCCAAGATGTAGAGGCGTACCGTGACGACGGATGGGCCTAGGTTGACCGCCTCGACGCCGAAGGAAACGTCGGTGACCTCGAAGTCGTGAGCGATTGCGAAGTCGTTGAGAGTGAACGTTCGCAAGAAGCCGTTGTCACCGGTGAGGCCCACGTCGGTAGAACACGCGACGGTGTTGTTCGGCACGATCCGCTGAGACTCCGAGTGGGTCATGATCACCGAACCAGCCGCACGATCGAGGGGCTCACTCTCCGAAAGGCGGGCGCTCGTGGTTGCTAACGGGTTGCGGGATGGCTCGAGATCCTCGCCCTGGCCCGAGATGGTCCTGCCCGGGGGCAGGGCGGGGACCGCTATTGGTGAACCGGTGACGGGACGAAGGGTGAGCGATTGGGCCTGCGCGTCCTCAACGACGTTCCACTCCAGGTCTTGACCACCGGCATTGCCGATCGTCACAGTGTGCTCGGTGACCTCACCTGCTTCCTGCTCACTGGTGATCTCAGTGGGATCGACCTCGATCTGCGCAGCCGTGGACATCGCGACGATCGGGAATCGCGCGTCGGCGATCGGTGCCCCGCTGGCGTGGACGGCGTCGGTAGACCACGTGACCGCCCCTTGGGCCCACTCGCCGGCCGGCAGTGCGCCCAGGTGGGCCGTGATCTCCACGGTCGCGGATTCCCCAGGCGCCAACGTGATCGATGTCGGTTCCACCTGGACAGGCACGCCACCGTCGTCCGCGCTGGTCGCCGTATAGGTGGCCGTGGTGTCGGCTACGTTGGTCAGCGTTCGACTCCATGTGCATGCGGAGCCGCACTCGTAGTCAACCAGTGCGGGCACATTGAGGGCGCGGGGGGCACCGTCGAAGCCAGGCGCCGGGTTAGCGGCCCTCATGTTCGCGTACGTCTCATCCAACGCCAGACCCGTTCGCCCGGCGGCCTGAAGGTCGATCCTCCCGGAGCCTTGATCGAACGCCGTCGCCGCGCCGTCGCCCGAACGCATGGCACCGGGGTCCGCCGAGGTGGCCAGTGCCGAGCGAATCTGCATCGCCGTCCAGTCCGGGTGCAAGGCGGCCAGGAGCGCGCCCGCCCCAGCCACGTGCGGCGAGGCCATCGAGGTGCCCTGCTGAACCATGTAGGCACCGGCGTCACCCGCATCGGCAGCCAGGATGTTGACCCCGGGGGCTGCGACCGTCGGCGCGATCAGATCATGCTGGGACGGACCTCGTGAGGAGAAGCCTGCGATCGTGTCGGCCCACTCCTCATCTACCAGGATCGACGTCTCGGGGTTGAGGCGCACCTCGGCGTTGCCACTCTCGATCAAGTATTCCTGCAGGTCCAGGCCGGCTCCGCGGCCAATCATGACCGCGGGCACAGTGGTCGTCTGCAGACCGCCCATCGTGGTCGGCGGACCGCCGGAATCGCTGAAGATGACGACAGCGTTGGCACCTGCGGAGGTGGCATTGCTCACCTTGACCGAGAACTCGCACCCGCCACGCTCGATCAGTGCAACGCTGCTATCAAAGGAGCCGCCGGGGAACGCCGCGCAACCGGTCCCGTTACCGGGATCTACCTGGTCCGCGTCGCGGATCGGAGTTTCGATCGTCTCGCTGAGCGAGGGTCCGTCACCGGAGGGCACCGCAGCGACGTCGTGCAGGCTGTCCGGCGCGTCGCTCGAGGTGACATCGAGTGTCTGGGCAAAGACCCTGTTGGTGGTGGAGGCTGCGACGGACGTGATCCACGGTCCGGTGTGGGCCGCGGTGCTGGCCCCGGGGCCGTTGTTACCGGCAGCGGCCGCCACGAAGATTCCAGTGTTAGCGGCTTCCAGGAAGCCCAGGCTGACCGGGTCCGTCCACGCGTTGTCGGCGCCGGCGATCGAGAAATTGATGACGTCAACCTCGTCAGTGACGGCTTGGTCGATCCCGGCGAGGATGGCGGTGATCGGGCAATTGTTCAGGCATACGCGGTAGGAGATCAGGTTCGCTCTCGGAGCCACACCGGATACCGTGCGAGTGAACGATGCGTCGCCGATCACGACGTCGGCTTCGTGGATGTTGCCTACTGCCGTTGCCGCCGTGTGGCTGCCGTGACCGTCGCTGTCGATCGCGCTGTTGGAGCGGTAGTCGAAGGACCAGGCGCCGACGAGTTTGTCGTTGCAGATGGGTTCATCGGGCTGTCTGCTGTTCGAGGGGTCGCAGACTCCGAGATAACGCCCGTTACCGAGCGGGTTCTCGTGTTCGTAACCGGAGCCGTCGGTGGCGGCGAAGGACGGGTGGTCAGGATTGATACCTGAGTCCAGGACACCGACGAGCACGCCCTCACCGCGGGTGCCGATTCCGCGATGAGTGCTGTGTCCGTCCCAGACAGCGGCCGACTCGATCAGATCGTGCGAGACATCGGTGGTTAGTTCGCGCAACTCGTCCGGATAGACCGCGGCTACATCTGACATCGTCGACAGTCGCGCGGCCTCGGCGCGATCGGCCTCGACGACGACCGCGTTCAGGACGGCGCGGTAACTGTGCTCCAGCGCGACTTCGCGACCCAGTTCAGTTGCGGCGCTATCGACGAATGCGTTGTGGCGTGCCCGGAGGTGATCGGAGTAGGCCACTGCCGCGGGGGAGTCCATGTCGAGTCTGGACGCCCCCGAGGCTTCGGGGCTGGTCGCGCTCAGGTTGGCGATGCCGCCGCCGTAGGTCGCCACAGACGGCTCGCTTAACTGCACGATCCACCGGCCCGTCTCGGACGAGGCAAGCACCTCAGCGGCGGCGGGGGCGTCAACCTCAGCACCTTCAGTAGCCTGACCGGCAAGTGGACGTCCCTCACCGAGTTGTGCGGATGCGGCTGTCGGTGCGGCCGCGAACGCCGTGACCAGCGCGGCGATGGCGAGCACACGGCCTCCCCAGTACCTGCGTTGGCCCCGTCGTACAGGTAGGTCGAATGCAGTCGTCGACTTACGCATCAGATGGCCGTGATCGTCAGGACGGCGGTGTATGTGCCGGATTCGGTCTCCACCGGGATCTGCAGATCCAGTTGCGCACCGAGCACCGCGGAGCCGACGCCGGCGCCCGGGGCGGCGGAACCGAGCGGGCGAGGCACGGACAAACCTTCACCAGAGGGGAAGCCCGACTCCACGGGATCACCGGGCGTAACATCCTGGCCTTCGGTGGTGGACTCCACCGTCGGCGACCATCCGAGGAAGCCACCGCCGAAAGAGGCGTCCCCCTCGCTGGCGGTGAAGTCCGAGATCTGAGCAGAGATATTCCAACCAGGATCGGTGGCGCGCGAGTCGGTGACGGTTACCGGTCGCAACTCCCCCGCCGTCGCCAGTCGGTCACCTTGGGAGGACATCTCCGGGAGTTCGACCGTACGGTCTTCGGGATCCACCGAAATCACCAGGGAGCCCTCACCGACATCCTCGGGGATGGTCGCTACGATCTCCTCGCTAGTCTCCTGAACCGGTGGGTCGGATGGCTCGCTGCCGCCGTAAGCAACGAACACGCCGGTGCCCCACTCGACCTGGTTGTCGCCCTCCGGGTGCACACCCGAGGCGAAAACGACATCACCGCTGTCGTTGATCGAGGGCGCGCCGCCGAAGACGGGGCTCGCATCGTGTTGGCCGAGTTGGGCGGTGCCCAGATCGGTGGAGACCACATCACCCTCGGTCGCAACCGCTACCAGGTCTTCGCCGTCCCCGACGTAGATGACCGGACCATTCGGACCGATGGCACGGAATACGACCTGCCCGGCATTGTTGATGTCCGGGCGGAAGTAGCGCACCGACTGGACTGGGCCCTCGGCGCTCTCCGCGGCGATCTCTGTGACCGTCTCGCCGTCGGCACGGACGACGACCTTGGCGCCATCACTGGCGCGCTCGGCAACCGCTGCGATCACGCCCTCATCGTTTACCCCGATGGCGTTGTCGAAGGCCCGGTAGGGAGATTCTGGATCCACCTCCTGGTTGGCGAGCATCAGCGTCGAAGAGCCATCGGGGTTGAACACGCGCAACTCCTGCTCGGTGATCCTGTCGGCCGAAGTGGAGACCTTGGCCGCGATCTGGCCGGCCTTGTTGTAGTAGGCCGTGTAGAGATAGGTGTAAGGGCTCGTCGGATCAAGGCCTTGGTCGCTGACATAGAACACGCCCATTCCGTCGCGATAGGCGGCCAGTGCCCGGCCCCCTCCGAAAGAGGCCTGGAAGCCGATGTTGCCGTCGTTGTCGGGGGCGGCCGAGGCGTAGGAGTTAGGTAGCACGGGTGAGGTTCCTACCCGCTCAGCGGTGCCCGCTTCGGCTTTGTAGAGGTAGAGGTCGTTGTCGACGCCCCCCGTGCCAAGCGTGAAGGCGATGTCCCCGTGGTCGTTGAGGATAGCCTCGCCCGGGATCGATCCCCCTTCCGGACCGGTATAGACGATCTCGCCCTCTCCGCCGGCCCCGAACCAAACACCCGGACTACCCACCGTCGGGTCGAGACCCGCGACGTACTGGACCCGGAAGGAGACCTCTGCCTCCTCGTTGATCTGCGGCGTGATGCTGGTGAAGGACGAGCCGGGGGGAAGGTTATATCCGGCATCGTTGGCGAGCAGGTTGGTGCGGGCCTGCAACTCGACGGTGGTGTACGCGCCATCGTCCGCGCGCGCGGCCGTCGGTTGCATCCCGCCTGCCATCACGAGCGCGGCAGAAGTGGACGCAGCGGCCAGGAGGAGCAGCGCGAAACGCGCACCGCCCGCCGGGCGGGTGTAGGTCAACATCTTTGGAACCTTCCGAGAGTCGGTGACCCCGGCAGTCTGCCCAAACATGTAACCACTGTCAATAGTTACACCTTGTTGGTCAGGTATAACAAAAAGAGGGCAAGATGCCTTGGCATATTTGTGTTACCACTGTCAATAGTTACGCTAAAGTTCGGTTATGAATGACCAGGCGGTCACCGAACTCGTGCAGTTGGGCCTCACCCGGTATGAGGCTCGGGCCTACCTCGCCCTCATCGGCCGCGACGACGGGACCCCGGCCGAGATCGCCCGGATCGGACATATTCCACGGCCCCGGACATACGACGTCCTGGCGTCCCTCGCCGAGCGAGGCTTCGTGGCACCGGTCACCGACTCCCGCGGGGTCCGTTACCGGGCCAAGCCACCGGACCAGGTCTTCGAGAGCCTGCTCGCAGTTCGTCGCCGTGATCTCGACCTGCTCACATCCCGGTCTCGGGATCTCGCGAGCGAACTACAGGCTCGGTTCCTCGACGGACAAGGCCGGGGCGAGCCGCTGGACTACGTCGAGGTGCTGCGCGACCCCGCTCACACAGTCCAGCGCATCAACCGGCTGTGGAAGGACGCCAAGGAGGAGATACTGGCGATGGTAGGTCCGCCCTACCTAGCCCCTCCATCCTCGGAAGAGGCGACCCTCCCTACACAGCCCAGGATCAGAGGCCTTTACGCGCGCGCCCTCCTTGACGAGCCCGAGTTTGTCCGACTGCTCGAGGCTTACGCCCGCCTCGGCGAGGACATTCGCATCTGTGAGGACGTGCCACTCAAACTGACGATCGTGGACCGCCGATCAGTCGCCTTCAACCTGCCGGACCCGGTCCAGGACAGTTCCGCAGTCACTACGATCGTCGTACACCACCGGAACCTGGCCACCACCCTCGGCATCGCGTTCGAGACCCTTTGGAACCAGGCCGAACAGTTCCCCCGGGAGACGACCTGACCATTCGGCCCCAGATAAATGCCGTTCCGGCGCGCCACACACCAACACGTGGGCTGAACCGTCCGAGTAGCCGATGGCCTCGGCGTTGAGAGGGGCTCGCGCGCAGCGGGTGTGGTGGGATGCAGGCAGGGAGGACGCCATGAAACCAGCACGCACACTGGCGATGTTGGCTGCCGCCGTCCTGCTGCTGGGCGGGTGCGGTGACCCGGAGGAGCCCGGTCAACCCGAACCTGCCCCGCTCGAGCAGGAAACACCGGGCGACGAGGAGCCGGGCAACCCCGACGATGACGGCGAGACGTCCGGCGACCAGCCGACCGGTGATCAGCCCGCCGAGGAGCACGACGACGAGCGGGTGCGGGCGGCCGCAGCGGACCTCGCCGAGCGCACCGGGACCGATCCTGCTCAGGTCCGGGTCGTCCAGTTCCGGGCCGTGACCTGGCCGGACGG
>CALKWS010000219.1 GCA_938004115.1 uncultured Ruaniaceae bacterium | reverse complement strand
TCGGTGTTCCAGCAGTTCGTGGGCATCAACGTGATCTTCTACTACTCCTCCGCGCTGTGGCAGTCGGTCGGTTTCACCGAGGCCGACGCGCTCACCCAGACCGTGATCACCTCGGTCACCAACATCGCTGTGACCATCGTGGCGATCGCGCTGATCGACAAGATCGGCCGGCGCCGGTTGCTGCTCATCGGCTCGTTCGGGATGTCGCTCTCCCTGGGTGCCCTGGCGTTCCTGTTCGCCACCGCCCGGGTGGTGGAAGGGGCCGACGGCGAACTCGAGCCGGTGCTGGAGGGCGGGGCGGGCGTGGCCGCCCTGATCGCGGCGAACCTGTTCGTGGTGTTCTTCGGCGCCACCTGGGGGCCGGCGGTGTGGGTGCTGCTGGGCGAGATGTTCAACAACGTGATCCGCGGCACCGCGCTGGGTCTGGCCGCCGCCGCCCAGTGGCTGGCGAACTTCGCGATCTCCACCACGTTCCCGGCGATGGCCGATGTGGGCTTGGGTTTCGCCTACGGCTTCTACACCACGTGCGCGGTGCTGTCGCTGCTGTTCGTGTGGAAACTCGTGCCTGAGACCAAGGGCAAGGAACTGGAGGAGATGTAGGCGCGGGGTAAAAGACCTGTGGGAAGTACGGTGCACATCTACGGTGGCGAGCATGAAGTTGACGATCGACCTCCCGGATGCGCTCGCGGAGCAGGCCCGAAACGTCGCCATGCGCGACGGGACCACCGTGCGCGAACTGATCCTTGCGGGCCTGCATAGCGAGGTGGAGCGGCGCTCTGCCGCTGCGCGGATCGACTTCCACTTCCCGACGATTCGCGGTGACGGGCTCGCGGGTCTGACCGCCGCGCAGGCACTCGAGCGCTCCTACGGGTTACCGTCATAATCACGGTCGACGCCGTCGGCCAGTAGCGCGCGCAACGGCGAGTGACGCCGTCGACCGTCCGATCCAGAACGGCACGAGCAGGACTACGGCGAGTGACGCCGTCGGCCGTCCTTCCCTGAACGTGACGACCAGGACATGGGCGAGTTACGCCGTCGTCCATCCCCCGGCGTTGGCGGCCATGGTCTGCTTCGCCCAGGCGGCGTCGCGCACGTCGGCCAGCCACACCGACATGTTCTCCAGGGTGGCCTCGTGCCGCGCCGGGGTGGACCCGGCCAGGGCGTCGGCGACCATCCAGAACTTGTAGTCCAGTCCCCTGCCCTGGGCCACGGTGCTGAACACGCACGCATCGGTGAGGATGCCGCAGGTGATCAGTCCGCGGACCCCGAGTTGCCGCAGGATCAGGTCCAGTTCGGTGTTCTGGAAGGTGCTGTAGCGGCGTTTGGTCACCACGATGTCGCCCTCGGCGGGGGCCAGTTCGTCGATGATCCGTGCTCCGCGGGTGCCCTCGATGCAGCTGGGTGGTTCGATGAACCTCGACAGCCCGAAGTCCGACAGATCCTCGCGGTGTTCGTGCCGGGAGTGGATCACCGGCCAGTCGTGGGCACGGGCCACCTCGATCAGCTTCTGGATGGTGGGGATGATGTCCACGGCGCCCTGCGCGGGCAGCGCGCTGTCGGGGTCGACGCCGTCGTACTGCATGTCGATGACGAACAGGCCATAGCGCTCCCCGGCCTCAAGAGGCAGATCCATCCGATGCTCCCTTCCCGGTTGCCCCGTTCGTGGTGGCCGGCGAGGCGGCGGCGCCGTTGCGGCCGCGCCATGCGCCCAGGCCCTCCTTGATCAGCGCCCCGACGATCCACAGGAAGCCGATCCAGCCGACGCCGATCGTGACGTACAACAGGATGGAAAAGGTCGTGAGGCTCATGCGCGCTCCCGTTCGCTGGTGGGGGCTTGGGTGGTGGCTCCGGCGCCTGGTGCCGTGGCGCTGCGATAGGTGAGCAGTTGGTCGAAGTCGTACTGCTTGCGGCTGGTGACCTGACCGATGGCCAGCACCACCACGGGCACCAGCAGCGACAGCAGGTTGCCCACGAAGTAGTTCAGTTCGTCGTCGGCGATCGCGAAGTACGCCGTCAACCCGGAGGCCAGTCCGAGCACGACGGCGAGCACGGCGTGCGTAGCGGTGAGACGCTTCCAGATCATCCCGAGCACCACCACGCTCACCGGGGCGGCGAAGATGATCCCGGAGAAGATGTCGATCGCCAGCAGCGACACCCCTTCCAGCGCCAGCGCCGCCAGACAGGTGACCAGGCCGAAGGCGATCGTGGCGTACTGGGTGAACCGCTTGCGCTGGGCACTGGTGCGCCGGCCGGAACCGATCTCCTGCACGTCCACCGCCATCGCCGCCTGGTAGCCGGCCAGGGAGTTGGACGCAGTGGTGAGCCCGGCCATGAAGATGGTGAGCGCGAACAGCATCACCCCGATCGCGCCGAAGTGATCGTTGAATACCCACACCGCGACGTCGGTCTCCACCCGGAGTTCTTCACCGACCACCAGACCCTCGGCGATGCCGATACCGCCCAGCACCATGCCGAACAGGATCGGGATCGGCAGCCACGCCACAATGGTGCCCAGCACGTAGGCCCGCAGCAGGGACTTGTCCGACGCCGCCGCCCGGGCCTTGGAGTAGTAGCCCTGGTTGAGCAGCACGAAGCCCATCGAGACCACCATCGCCACCGCGAAGTACCGCACCGCGGCGGGGGCGAAGGCGGACAGGGCGCTGGGGTTGTGCGCCGGGTGGTCGGGGTTGGTGGCGGCGTTGGCCAGGCCGGCGTGCAACTCCCCAATACCGAACTGGCTGAGGATGATCGGGATGAGCACCAGGGCCACGGCGGCGATGATCACGAACTGGATGACGTCGTTGATCACCGCGCCGCGCAGCCCGGCGATGGCGATGTACCCCACCACGATGGCGGTGGCGCCGATGACGACGGCGGAGTAGGAGACGTCATAGGTGCCCGAGACGGCGTAGGCCACGCCGATGATCTGCTCGGTGCAGATGTACAGGGCCATCACCAGGGTCATGCCCAGCAGCAGGTGGTGGACCGTCCGGCCGTACCGCTGCTTGATGAACTCCAGGAACGTGGTGCCCTCGGGCATGATCCGGCGCAGCCGCAGCGCGATCGGGATGAAGATGAAGAACGGGATGGCCGATCCCAGCGCGAAGGCGAACCCGCCGCCCACGCCGAACAGGTACCCGGCCTCGGCGGCGCCGAGCAGGCTGGTGGTCCACAGCCAGGACACCATCACGCTGGCGGAGACGACACCGAAGGGTAACCGGCGCCCGGCGACGACGAAGTCGTCCACATCTCCTTGCGGGGCGCGGCGCGATACCAGGATCGCGATAGTGAGGAAGATCAGGCCGAAGGCGACGAATAGCCAGAGCACAGGAGAAGAACCTTAGATAGCCGGACAAAGTCTCACGAGCGCCAACGACCTTAGCGGTCCGACAGGTGATGTCAAACCGTTCATCAGATGGAACGCTCGCTGGGGCGGTGGATGAACGGCTCGCGACCGGGTAAAGATGGCCGCGCTTCCGCGGAAGCGGCGCCGCCCAGGCTGGCCGCGGCGCTAGGACGGGCCCGGCCGCGCAGGGCCCCACCGGTCCTTAGCCGAGCAGGTCCTTCATCCGGCTGGCCACCAGTCGGGTCGCCCGTTCCGGGGAGACCCGCTTGAGCCGGTCCAGCGTCCGGGTGTCCTTGCCGATGAGTACCCGGAACGCTCCCTTCTCGATGGCTTCGTCGAGGATCTGCGCGGCGGCATCGGCCGGTTCGGTCATGTTCGCCGCGGCGGCCGAGGACTCTGCGTCCCGGGTGACGCCGGTGTCGGAGTGGGCGGCGATGTCGGTGTTGGTCGCCCCGGGATAGACCATCGAGACTGCCACGGGGGTGTCCAGCAACTCGGCGTACAGACCTTCGGTGAACAGTTGCACCGCGGCCTTGGAGGCTCCATAGGCGCTCTGCCCGGGCACGGGCACCAACCCGCCCATGCTGCCCACGTTGACCACGGCGGCCTCCGGACGACCGAGCAGGTGCGGCAGGAACGCCTTCACCATGCCCACCGTGCCCCAGAAGTTGACGTTGAAGACCTTCTGCATCTCCTGCAGGTCCAGGTCATTGATCGGCACGAACCGTTGGATGATGCCGGCGACGTTCACCAGCCCGTCCACCGCTCCGTGGGCCGCGATCACCTGATCGGGCAGCGCCCGGACGGCGTCGGCGTCGGTGATGTCCATCGCGTGGGTGGTGAGCCGGTCGGTGAAGGCCGCCTCCTTGGTCTCCGCCAGCGCCGTCTCGCTCAGGTCGACGGCTGCGACGCTCCCGCCTCGTTCGAGCAGGCCGTGCACCACCGCACGGCCGATACCGTTCGCCCCGCCGGTGACGACGAAGACCTTTCCCGGGATCTGCATGAACGTGGCTCCTCTCTGAACACCCGCCCTGAGCCGCTCAGACCGGGTTCAGGCTCGTCTCGAACTGGCCCACCTGGGCGGTGAAGGCGCTGGCGAGCAGGTCGGCGACCTTGGTGATGTGGGGTGCGGCGTGGTTCCAGTCCGCTTCGATCTGGACGGCGTCACCGGCGTCGAGCTGACGCGCCCAGGCCGCGAGCGCCGCCCCGGAAGCCTCCGGGTGGAACTGCAGGGCCAGAGCAGAGCCGAGGCGGAAGGCCTGGAAGGGGTACTGGCGGGAAGCGCCCAGCCACTCCGCACCCTCGGGCAGTTCGGTGACCGCGTCGAAGTGCATCGAGGGCATCTGCAGGTCGTGACCGCAGGCCTGGACCACCGGTCCGAGCACCGGGTCCTCCTCGGCTCCCGGGCGCAGCCGGACCTCGATCACACCGGCCTCGACCCCGGTGGGGGCGTCGACCTGCACCTGCCCGCCGCCGGCGACCGCCAGCAACTGGGCACCCAGGCAGATCGCCAGGGTGGGCACCTGCCGGTCCACCGCAGCAGCCATCAACTCACGCAACGCCGGAAGATAAGGGGTGCCCTCGTCGTCGTACGCGTTCATGTGGCCGCCGAGCACGATCAGGCCCTGCAGATCCTCCGCTGCGGGCAGCGCATCGCCGGCGTGGGCGCGCACCACATGTACCTCTGCGTCCCCCAGCCCGGGGGCGAGCAGGTTCAACCCGGCGTCGGCCGAGTTCTCGATCACATGGATGCGCGGGCGGTGTACGTCAGTCACCTGGGAAACATACCCCAGCGGCCCCGGGATTTCGGAATAACGCGAGGTACCCCACCACCACCCGTCGCTGGCCTCGAGGCGGGCCCCGTCGCCGGCCTCGAGGCGGACCCCGATCCGGGGCCCCGAGGCGGACCTCGCGCGCACCCCGATGCGGGCCCCGCACAGCCATTCGTTCCCGCTGATCGACATTGCGCCCACCAGCGGTAACAGGGAAGATCGGCATCGTGGCCCGGTTCCTGCGCATCGCCTGCGTCCTCCTCCTCGCAGTGGTGCTTGCCGCCTGGCCGGGACTCGGCGGTGTGGCGCCGGCGGCAGCCTCCCCGCCCCAGGCGCTGGATGAGCAACTGACCGACCTGACCACCGATCAGGTGCTCCAGGACGGGCGCGAGGAGGCCGAGGAGGCCATCGCCGAGTTGCGCGAGGAGGCCGACTACCTGCTGTTCGCGGTGTTCGTGGACTCCTTCGACGGGATCGACTTCGACCAGTGGGCCGATGAGACCGCGCGGATGTCCCAACTGGGCGACCGGGACCTGCTGTTGGCGGTGGCGGTGGAGGACCGGACCTACGCCACCAGCATCTCCGATGCCTCGGGGCTGACCGAGGCGCAACTGGCGCAGACCGAGTCCGACATCCGCGGCGCGCTGGGAGCCAACGACTGGTCCGGGGCCGTGGTCGCGGCCGCCGCGGGCTACCAGGACGCGGCCGCCGGCGGCACCGGAAGCGCCGGTGGCGGAGGTGGCGGCGGTGGTTTCCTGACCCTGTTCCTGGCCGGCCTGGCGGTGATCGTGGCGATCACGCTGTTCGTGGTCTACCGCCGGTCCACCAAGAGGGCGGCCGGGCTGCCACCTGGCCGCGCCGGTCAGCCCCAGTTGCCCGAGGACCCCTACGCCGGGGTGAGCGTGGAGGAGTTGCGCACGCGGGCCGGGTCGGCCCTGGTGGGGCTGGACGACGACGTGCGTACCGCCGAGCAGGAGTTGCGGTTCGCTCAGGCCCAGTTCGGGTTGGAGGCCACCCGGTCCTTCCCGGCGGTGATCAAGCAGGCCCGCGAGCACCTGCACAAGGCGTTCGCGCTGCAGCGCCAGTCCGAGGAGGAGGGCGCCACCGAACAGCAGCGCCGGGGGATGTTGATCCAGATCCTGCAGTTGTGCGAGCGCGGCGAGGACCTGCTGGCCGAGCAGGAGGAGGCCTTCGCGAGCCTGCGGGAACTGGAACGCAACGTGCCCCAGGTGCTCGATGAGTTGTACCAGCGCGCCGGGGAGATCGAGGGACGCATCCCGGCCGCCGAAGCGGTGCTGACCACCCTGGCCGTGACCTACCCCAAGGAGGCCCTGGCCACGGTCGCCCGCGCCCCGGACCAGGCCGAGCAGTTGCTCGACGCCGCCCGCGGCACCATCAGCGAGGGGCGCGTGCGCGTGGAGGCCGGGGACCGGGGCAACGCGGTCTCGTTCGCGCGCACCGCGGAGAACGCGCTGAACCAGGCCGCCGCCCTGCTGGACTCGGTGGACACCGCCGGAACCGACCTGGAGGAGGCCCAGGGCAACCTGACCGCGGCGATCTCCTCCATCAGCGCCGACGTGGCCGACGCCGAACGGCTCGCCGCCGATGACGCGGCGGTGGCGCAGTTGCGCACCAATGCCGAGGAGGCCATCCGCACCGCCCAGCAGGCCACCACCGGCGGGGACCCGATCGCCGCGCTACGGCAGATCACCAACGCCGAGGCCGCCCTGGACGCGGCACTGGAGCCGTACCGGGAGAGCGATGAGGTGCGCCACCGGCTGGCCACCACCCTGCAGCGGCAACTGGCCGCGGCCGACGCCAAGGTGCGCTCGGCCGACGTGTACGTGACCTCCAACCGCGGCGCCGTCGGCCCCCAACCGCGGACCGATCTGGAGGAGGCCAAACGCACCCTCGCCGAGGCCCGCAGCCTGGAGGCCACCGATCCCAAACGGGCACTGGAACTGGCCAACGAGGCCCTGGCCCATGCCACCCGCGCCAACGACGGGGCCCTGGCCGCGGTGCACCGCTGGCAGGGGGGCTACGACAGCTACGGCCAGTCGCCCTACGGCCACTCCCCCTACGGCTCACGGTCCGGTGGCATCGATGCCGGTTCGCTCATCCTCGGCGGCATCCTGGGCAGCGTGCTGCGCGGATCGGGCCGCCGCAGCCACTGGGGCGGCGGAAGTTGGGGCGGCGGTGGCAGCTGGGGCGGGGGACGCAGTACGTTCGGGGGAGGATTCGGCGGCCGCTCCGGCGGAGGGGGTTCCTTCGGGGGCCGTTCGGGGGGTGGTGGCCGGTTCTGACCACTGCCCACCCCGCCCGCGCCGCGGCCCGGCACCGGGAGCGACCATCACGACCCGCCGGCATCCGCCGCGCACACGACTGACCAGACCTACTGAAGGGACCACCATGGCCGAGAAGCAGAGCATCCTGGGGCGTATCGCCCAACTGACCCGGGCCAACATCAACGCCCTCCTGGACCGCGCCGAGGACCCGGAGAAGATGCTTGACCAGTTGATCCGGGACTACACCAACAACATCGCCGAGGCCGAGCAGGCCATCGCCCAGACCATCGGCAACCTGCGGTTCGCCGAGCAGGACTACAACCAGGACGTCGCCGCGGTGCGCGAGTGGGGGGAGAAGGCCCAGGCCGCCGCGACCCGCGCGAACCAGGCCCGGTCCCAGGGCGATGAGGCCGCCGCCGCCCGGTTCGACAACCTGGCCCGCCTGGCGCTGCAGAAGCAGATCGGGTACGAGAAGGAGGTCAAGGACGCCGAGCCGTTGCTGGCCTCCCAGAACGAGGTGGTGGAGCGCCTCAAGCAGGGCCTGGCGGTGATGAAGGACAAGCTCGGCGAACTGCGCAGCCGCCGGGACAGCCTGGTGGCGCGGCAGAAGTCGGCCGAGGCCCAGCAGCAGGTGCAGAGCGCCGTGCAGTCGCTGAACATCCTGGACCCGTCCAGCGAGTTGGGCCGGTTCGAGGAGCAGGTGCGCCGCCAGGAGGCTTCGGTGATGGGGCAGCAGGAGCTGTACGCCTCCAGCCTGGACGCTCAGTTCGCCGAGTTGGAGACCTCCGCCGAGTCGCTCGAGGTGGAGGCCCGGTTCGAGGCGCTGCGCGCCGGGTCGCTGGGGCCGGGCACCGGCCAGGCGCCCGGGCAGATCGGTGAGGGCAAGCACGCTGCCACACCGCAGGAGGCCGACGGCGAGCGCCAGTAGGCACAGGTAGTCGCCACCGCGAGGTGGTCATCACGGCGCAGGCCGGTCCGGGCGAGTACCGGGCCGGCCTGTGGTGTTTCTGCCGGCCCGGGGGCCGAGGGGTGGTCCCCCCCTCGACGCCGGGGTCGCCAGAGCCGCCCAGGCCACCACCGCCGAGGGGG
>CALKWS010000218.1 GCA_938004115.1 uncultured Ruaniaceae bacterium | reverse complement strand
CACCCAGGTACTTGATGCCGAAGAACCAGCCGATGTCCGCCGACCCCTCGAAACTGACCGGGTCCAGGAACCCGCGCTCCACGATCGCGGCGGTGAACCGGTCGGTCCGGGTGGTCAGCCACGCGGTCATGTATCCGCCGTAGGACCCGCCGAGCACCCCGACGCGGCCGGCATCCAACTGCGGGTGGGCCGCCAGCGCACCGTCCAGGAACGCCAGCACATCGGCCGCATCCCGGTCCCCGAAGCCTTCGATGATCGCCCGGGCGTGATCCATCCCGTAACTGGACGAACCCCGGGGGTTGCAGAACACGACGGCGTATCCGGCCCGGGTGTATACCTGCACCTCGTCGAACAGCACCGGTTCGTACTGGGCGTGCGGCCCGCCGTGGATGAGCAGCAGCACCGGATGCGGCCCGTCACCCTCGGGGATGGTGACCCACCCGTGCACCGGGTAGCCGTCCTCGCCGTCGATCTCCATCTCCCGGGGGATCGCCACGGGGGCGGCCGCACGCAACGGGGCGGACAGGTCGGTCAGGCGCCGCACCGGCTCCTGGCCGTCATGATCATCGACGACGTACACCTCCCCGGCGCTGTCGGTGGTGGCCGCCGTGAGCACCACCCCGCCGCCGGGCATGGGTGTGGCCCCGGCTACGCTGACCTGCCCGGCGAACACCGGCTCCAATGCGCCGTCGCGGTAGCGGACCAACTCGGTGCTGCCCCGGTTCAGCCGGGTCAGCAGCACCTCCTCGCCCTGGACGAGGAACACCGCGGGGCTCAGGGAGCCGGTGCGCGGATCGGTGCAGGGCTCGAGATCACTGATCCCGGCCTCGGTGAGCCGGGCGCGGAACAGCACCGGCGTCTTGCCGATGAAGTCCATCCCGTCCGGGCCCAAGTCGCTGCTGAGCAACCACAGCGTCTCTCCCTCACCGGTGCGCAGGGCGTTCGCGCCATGGGCCGGACCCCGCAGCACCTGCGGCTCGGGGATGGTAGCCGTGGCCTCGCCGTCCCCGGTCGGGGCGCCAGTCCGGTCACCACCCACCGGCACCCGGATGATCTCGGTACGCAACTGGTCCACCACGCTGCGGATCACCAGCAGGCTCTGCCCATCGTGGTCCCACACCTGGCTGCCGTGGTCCTGCTCACCGGCGGTGACCTGGACCGGCGCCACCGGCACACCCTTGCGTGCCGGGGAGAGACGTTCGGCCTGTGCCTGGTCCGCTGCGCTCGCGCCCTTGGCCCCAGCGCGGGAGTCGCCGTCCTCCGCGGTGCCCGGCTCGCCCGCGTCGGTGCTCATGCCGCCGCCGGCGGCCGCGGCGTCCTCGGGTTCGGGAACGTCGATGACGAACACGTGCTGGGGACGGTCGGCGTAGAAGCCCACCCCGTCCAACCGGTAGGTGAACCGGGTGATGTGGCGCGGCGGTTCGGCCTCCGGACCCACGCCCTCGGCCGTGCCGTACCGGCCCGGTTCGGGCACGCGGGCGGTGTAGGCGATCCGGGTGGAGTCGGGGGAGAACTCCACCGGACCCGACACCCCCACCGGGTGGTCGGTGAGCACCATCGGCTCACCGCCGCCGGTGGGCAGCAGCGCCAGTTGCGGCTTGGTCTCCGCCCCGGCGCGGATGAACGCCACGTGCCGCCCGTCGGGTGACATCACCGGCCCGGAGTCCCGGTGCCCGTGCGTCAGCGGCCGCATCGCACCGTCGTCCAGGTCGAGCCGCCACAGCCGGGAGGGGTAGGCGTCCTCGTCCAGGTCCGGGTGGCTCAGGGCGATCACCGCCCACGTTCCGTCCGGGTG
>CALKWS010000217.1 GCA_938004115.1 uncultured Ruaniaceae bacterium | reverse complement strand
GAACCCAACCGGGACGGGGCGGTGGTCGTCTCCAGCGTGAGTGCAGTACCAAGGCTCAGAGGACCCGACCGCACCGCATCGACGAGGGCGTGGCGGCTACTCAGCGACGAAGTCGGTTACTTCTGGAAGTTCGAGCCCAGGTCGCCGGAGTCAGATGCGCTTGCTGCGCGGCTGGAGGTGGGCGGGGTTACTAGTGAGGGGCTGGAACCCGGGATTCGCGTGGAAACTGGAACCGGGTCCACCTTGGCGGTTGACTCGGTGCAGTCGTCTTCGGCGGGTCTCCTCATGGAGGTCGAGGGAAACGCGCCGGCCGTCACCGAACTGATGAACCGCCTTATCACCGGCTCGCTGGTAGGGGCCGTTCCGCTATGGGTGGAGGCCGTGGTTCTGGGTCGGTGACCTTCAGCGGCTGTGCGATGGTGAGCGAGATCGCCGTGGTTCGGGTGGCCTTCGGTTCATGACAGCACCGTGAAGCCGTGCCGGACGATTCCGGTCCAGGGCTTGACGGATTCCGGTTCGCGGTCGTCGAATATCGTCCTGACGACGGTCTCGAAGGCCCGACAGTCATCGTGGTCGTCTGCTGCGATGGTGAGTTTGAACGATGTTTGCTCTTGCTTGATCCGGCCAGCAATCCCCAAGTCCAGGGCGCGCTTCTCGAGCCGTCGGCGTTCTGCGGTAGTGAGTCGCGCCCGGTCGGGAAAGTTGTAGATGTGGCGGCACGGCAGCCGGCTGGGCGGAATTGCAGCCAGAGTGACTTCGCTGGCAACGCCGGCGCGTAGTGGGGCTACGAGTTGGCGGTAGGAGAAAGTGAGGGATTCTTCGGCGAGATGACCGCTGCGCGCGGAATCTGGGAAGCATTCGTCCAGCCACATCTTCGGGACGTCCCGGCCCTTGCCATGAGAGGGGTACATGTTCAACCCGATCTGTGGAGTGGCGTTTATCTCGACGATGGAGTGTCGTGTGCATGCTCCCGACCGAGTGTCCACAAGGACGTCGACGCCGGCGCAGAACATGTCAGGTATCGATGCGACTGCCCGCACGCAGTCGAGCCCGATCTCTTCGGGCAAAGTATCGGTGACATCGATGGAGTCCCCTCCCGCGCTCGCGTTGGAGATGCTGCGCAGTTGGAGGCGGTGTCCTGCTGGAAGGACCCTGTCCAGGGCGACGTCCGCGGCTTGGAGGTGCTCCTCCACCTCGCGATCGACGACGATCGGTCCGGACGACAGGAAGGGATTACGGCTACGTTCGATGTTCTTCTGTTCGATCAGTTCCGAGACGGTGGCGCGTCCGTCACCCACAACATTCGCCGGGACGCGGTGGACGGCACCAGCAATCCTCCCGTTGATCACCAGCACGCGGATTTCTGTCTCACCGCTTAATTGTGTTTCAAGAACCACATTCCGGACTCCGAGCACGCTGGTCAGATGGTGGTAATAGTCGCGCAGTTCAGTGAAGGTCTCGATGTTGGTGAAGACTCCCCTTCCTTGGGAGCCTGTTGCGGGTTTGATGACGAGAGGATAGGTAAGTTTCTCGGCGATCGCCTTCAACCGGGCAGGACCTTCGCCCGCGGTCACACGTTCGGCCATCGCCACAGGTAGACCGGCGTCACGTAGGTACCTGTTGGCTGCGTGCTTATCACGCGCGATTGTCGTAGCCCGCTTCGACGTCATCGATGGTCGTGAGCCATTGAACACCACCGCCCTACCGTTCGAGTCGGTGATCCGGTAGGTGTAGAGACCGCTGCTGAGCGCTGTGACTTGCAGGCCGCGGCGCCATGCCTCGAGAGCGATAGCGTAGGAGGAGATCCGTCCGAATCCTGGTCTGATGACCTCTGGTCTGAATGGGTGCGGCCACTCCGGTGCGGGTGGCGCCTCCGAAGGGGGGAAGGCAGCGTCTTGTTCAGCGGCAGGACAGGCAGACTCGTTTGACAGCATGGGAGACAGGCTAGTTCCAATCGCACGGCGTGCAGATAAATAGGCGAGGACTCACGGTGACGGAGTCCGACTTACCGAGGTCGGTCCAGCACGGCCAGAGCGGATGTAGCGACTGGCAGGCGGACTTTGCGCTAACGTGACTCACCCTGACACGCATTGGTTGTCGAAACTCGGGGATGGCCTGACCGCCACAAAATTCCGTCGCGGAGTTCAGCGCCGCCGCTTGAGTTCCTCGCGGTAGCGCGGGAGAACTTCTTCTACAGGCCCGTCGTCAGCGACTACCCCCCGGTCGATCCAAATTGCGCGATCACACATTTGCTCGATCGTCCGTGCGGAATGGCTGACGAGAAACACGGTCCCAGCTTGTTGGCGAATCTCTTCGATTCGCTCTCTGCTCCGTGCCTTGAATGCGGCGTCGCCAGTGGCGAGGGCCTCGTCGATCAGTAGCACGTCCGGTACTGCTGCGGTTGAGATGGCGAACCGGAGCCGGGCCGCCATACCCGAGGAGTAGGCATTCATAGGCATATAGATAAAATCACCAATCCCGGCGAACTCGACGATCTCGTCGAAACGCTCCTGCACTTGCTTCCGGCTGAGGCCCAGAGCCATGCCCCCGAGCATCACGTTCCGCTCGCCGGTCAATGAGCGCATCAAGGCCGCGTTGACGCCGAGCAGTGATGATCGGCCGTTAACGTAGACCGCGCCAGAAGTGACAGGCATTAGCCCGGCAATTGCGCGCAACAAGGTGCTCTTGCCGGCACCGTTCATGCCGATCAACCCGATGGATTCCCCGTGCCGGGCAACGAACGAGACCCCTCGGATCGCGTGGATATGACTAACCGATCCCACATGCTTGCGCGAGCGGTTAAGGATGCTCTTGAATCGTCCCATCTCTGGGGCGCTGCTCTGCCGCCTCCCTCCGAATACGCGGTAGCGCACATGGACGTTGTCAACGATCACCGACGGGCCACCGAGGGGCGGCGGCGCCGAGGCTTCGGAGTCGCCGTTGTCGTCGAAGTCGTCGTTGAAATCTACGTCCACCTCGTCGAAATCACGTGGATCAGTCCCGGCCATACTGATGCTCCGCGCTCCAAAAGACGAGGAATCCAACGACGAAAAACAGTACTGCCCAGCCAAGCCCTAGGAGCCAGTCGAAGTGCGTCACCCGAACCTCGCTCATCAGGCAGAAGCGGGCCAGGTTGAGGTAGAGCGCTACCGGCTGGTACTCGACGATGATGCCCACGACTTCCCCGAAGCGCTCTTGGGCGAGCGCAACCGGGAAGAAGACGCCCGAGCCGTACCTCAACACCCGAGTGACCATCGGGATGAAAGTTCGCAAGTCCCTTGCCGCGCCGATGAGGCGAGCGGCCACCATGC
>CALKWS010000216.1 GCA_938004115.1 uncultured Ruaniaceae bacterium | reverse complement strand
CCGCCCGGCCCGGTTCGTTCCTGCCCCTAGGTCCCAGCCCCCGGGTCTACTCCAGCGGAGCGGACTCGATCACCTCGAGGGTGGACAGCGTGCCCTCGGCGTCGTAGCCGTAGACCTCGATGGAGGCGATCTCCGGCTCACCGGCGTCGGTGAAGTTCAACGGGCCGGAGGCGCCGTTGTAGTTGATGTCCTCACCGTCGGCCAGCAGGTCACGGCACTCGGCGAAGGAGGAGCAGTCCGTGCCCTCGCGGGTGACGTCGATCAGGTGCGGCTGGAAGTCCACCGGATCGGTGGAGCCGGCCGCCTCGGCAGCCAGGGCGATGATCATCGCGCAGTCGAACACCTGCGGAGCGAACTGGGTCTCGTCCAGCTCGGCGAACTCCTGCAGTTCATTGAGGAAGTCAGGGTTCTCCGCGGACGCCGGGGCCGTGCCCTTCATCCCCTCCAGCACGCCCGGGTTGTTCGGGTCCACCAGGTTGGCCAGTTCCTGGCTGCGCATACCGTCCGCACCGTAGAAGCCGATGTCCTGCGGCGTCAGGCCGGCCTCGATCAGGCCCTGGACGATCTGCACGCCCTGCTCGAAGGCGATGATCACCACGGCGTCGGGGTCGGCGGAGGCAACCGACTGCACCACACCGGTGAACTCGGTGGCGTTACCGTCGAAGCCCTCGTTGCTCACCACGTTCCCGCCGAGTTCCTCGATGCCGGCCTCGGTGGCGCGAGCCAGGCCGAGGCCGTAGTCGTCCTCCAGGTGCACGATGACCACGTCCTGGTGCCCGTCGTTGATCACCGTCTCGGCGAGCACCGGACCCTGGAGGGCGTCGGAGGGGGCGGTACGGATGTAGAACCCGCCGTCGTCGTAATCGGTGAAGGTGGGCGCGGTGTTCGCACCGGAGCACTGCACTACCTGCTCGCTGGTGATCCGGTCGATGATCGCCAGGGACATGCCCGAGGCGGCCGCACCGATGATGGCGTCCACGCCATCGGCCAGCAGCCGGTCGGTGGACTGGCTGGCGATCGCCTGGTCGCCGGCTTCGTCGCCGGCCATCGGGGCGGGCACCTCGGTGCCCAGGATGCCACCGGCCTCGTTGATCTCCTGGATCGCGAATTCCAGTGCGGCGACCTGCGGGGGGCCGAGGAAGGCCAGCGGGCCGGTCTCCGGCAACACGTACCCGTACTGCAAGGGCTCGGCGCCATCGCCGTCTCCTTCGGCACCGTTGCCGTTGCCGTCACCGTTGCCGTTTCCACCGCCGCACGCAGCGACGAGCAGGGCTACGGCCGCGAGCGGCACCAGCGCCTTCGTCGTGGAGGTCTTCATTAGTCTTCTCCCCAAGAGGTGACAGGGGCGCGACCGTCGCACCCGGAGGCCACATGGTGGCACACATCACAGGAGATCCGTGGGGTTTTCGCGCCTTTGAGACAAACCTGTGACGTCACCGTAATCCGAACGGCCGCCGGCTCCGCGCACCGCGCTGGCCCGGAGACGGTCGCACAGGGCGAGCACCTCGTCGCGCAGCGCATCCGGGGTGATCACCTCGAACTCCCAGCCGAGCCCGGCGAGCATGCGGGCCATGCCGTCGAGGCTCTCGACGCGGGTCTCGAGGAGCACGCCGTCGACGTGCTCGCTCAGCCGTCCCGCGCTGCGGGGCAGGCGTGCCCTCGCTTCCGGCAAACGGGTGCGCAGCACCACCGACACCTCGTGCGCCCATCCGACCGCCGCGATGCCGGACACCACCTGCGCCTCGGCGTCGAAGTCGGCGGGCACGACGTAGGAGCCGTCGCGCTGCTCGACCGAGGCGATACGGTCCAGGCGGAAGGTCCGCACGTCCTGCCGGCCGTGGTCCTGCCCGGTGACGTACCACCGGCCGGAGTGGAAGACCAGCCCGTAGACGTCGAGTTCGCGCCGGGACTCCCGCCCGTCCCACGCGGTGTACTCGATCTGGACGGTGCGCCGATCTCGCGCGGCCGAGGCGAGACCGAGCAGCGTGTCGACGCCGGCGGGGGCGCCGGTGCGCGCCGCGGTCGTGAACTCCGCGGTCGACAACAAGCTCTCCAGGCGCTGGGCCAGGGTTCGCGGCAGGACCCGCGACACCTTGGCCAGCGCGCTTGCCGTCGCCGCCGGCGCGGTGGTGGCGAGCCCCGCGCGTTCGGCGGACCTGAGGCCGAGGACGACGGCGACGGCCTCGTCGTCGGTGAGCATCAGCGGCGGCAACTTGTAGCCGGCAGCGAGCCGGTAGCCGCCGTACCTGCCTCGCTGTGCCTGGACGGGGATGCCGAGGTCGGCGAGGTGCTCCGCATAGCGCCGGACGGTGCGTTCATCGACCCCGAGCCGGTCGGCGAGTTCGCCCACCGTGCGCTGCCCGCCCGTCTGGAGCAGTTCCAGCATGGCGAGAACACGCGCGGTCGGGCGGGCCACGATCCTCCTCGCAGCGGCTTGGACGAAGCAGTGATGCAGACAGTTCAGGATACCGGGCGGATCCTGTCCGCAATCCAGCGTAGCGTCGTCGCCATGAGCACCACCACCTACGTCCTCGTCCCCGGTTTCTGGCTCGGCGGCTCGGTCTGGCGCCCGGTTGCCGACTCGCTCCGGCAGCGCGGCCACCGCGTGCACGCCGTCGACCTCACGGGCATGGGCGAGCACGCCCACCTCGCCTCGCCCGATACCGACCTGACCACCCACATCGACGACGTCGTCCACCTGCTCGAGGAGCAGGACCTGCATGACGTGGTCCTCGTCGGCCACAGCTACGGCGCCCTCGTCACGACCGGTGCGGCGGACCGCGTCCCCGAGCGTGTGGCGCGACTGGTGTACATCGACTCCGGACCCCTGCCGAACGGCATGGCACAGGCCGACTTCCAGGGGCCCGACGTACGTGCCGCGAACGAGGAACTGGTCATGACTCATGGCCACGGCTGGACACTCCCGCCGCCGGCCTGGGCCGACCTAGCCGCCGAGGTGCCCGAGGTCGACGACGCGGCCGTCGCTGCCCTGATCGAAGGCTCACGGCCACAGCCTTGGCGCACCGCCACCGAGCCGGTCACCCTCACCGGTGCCTGGGAGCGAGTGCCGCGCACGGGCGTGTTGTGCAGTTTCGGCCTCGAGCAGTTGCAGCAGATGGCGCCCCACGCGCCGGTGTTCGCGCACATGGTCGACGGCGACTGGACCTACGCCGAACTGCCGACATGGCACTGGCCCATGGTCAGCCGGCCCACGGACCTCGCCGCACTGCTGGACTCGGTCGGCGGTTAGCACGACCTATACCCCCAGGGGGTATGCTTCGCTCATGGGATCCGCCATTCGACGAAGTAGACGCCAGGCCCGCGCCCACGCCGCCTACTGGGCCCGACCACAGGTCGGGACGTTGACGTATGTGGCACTCGGTGACTCCGCCGGGGTCGGCGTCGGTGTGGACGACGCGAGGCTCGGGTATGTCGGTCTCATCGCCCAGCGCTTGGAGCGGACCACGGGCCAAGCGGTGCGCACGGTGAACCTTTGCGTCAGCGGCGCGCGAGCCCAGGACGTTCTCAGTACCCAACTACCCGAACTCGCGGCGATCGGCGCGCCCGATGTGGTCACGTGCCTCATCGGCGGCAACGACGTGGCCTGGGCCCCGTTCTTCGATGCACGGCGCTTCGCCCACACCATGACCTCCATCGCCGCGCGGCTGCCTGAGCGGTCCGTCCTGGGGACCGTGCCCCACTTCTTGCACTGGCCGTACGAGACCCGCGCGCGCAAGGCGAATCGGGCCATCCATAGGGCAGCCGAGGCGGGCGGTCATGTGATCGCCGACATCCACGCCGCGACCAAGAAACTCTCGCTAGGCCGGTACCTGCGCACGTTCGCCGGTGATCGCTTCCACCCCAATGAACACGGTCACGCATTGTGGGCCGAGGCGATCTGGGATCACATCCTCCCCCGCAACTCACCCGTCCGGTAGCTGTATGGGCGTTGCGCCCTCGGGTCAGAGTTCGACGACGCCGGCGGGGTCGACCTGGACCGTCACCTGATCGCCCGGCTCGACGGCGGTGACACCGGTCGCCGTGGCGTCCTGCCGGCCCCAGCCGGGCAGATCCACCACCGCAGTGGTCCGGCCACGGCTGAAACCGGCGCGCACCACCGTGCCGCGCAGCGTGCGACCCCGGGCGCCCGCCGGGGCGACCTCGTCCGGGCCGAGCAGCCGTAGCGCCCGGGGTGACAGGCCAACGGTGCGGCCGTCGTCGTCGGTCATGATCCGGTACCCCAGGAACGCGGCGACCTCCGCGCTCACCGGCCGGGCCCACAACTGCGCCGGGGTGCCGACCTGCACGACCCTGCCCTCGATCATCACCGCCACCCGGTCGGCGACGGTGAAGGCCTCATCGTGATCGTGGGTGACGTACAGGGCCGTGGTACCCGCGCGGCGCAGGATGTGGTGCAGGTCCGCGGCCAGCCGCTCCCGCAGCGCCCGGTCCAGGGCGGACAACGGCTCGTCCAGCAACAGGAGCCGGGGCTCGGGGGCCAGGGAGCGGGCCAGGCTCACCCGTTGGGCCTGCCCGCCGGACAGGCTCCGCACGGCCCGGCGCTGGAACCCGGGTAGGCCCACCAGGTCCAGCAGTTCGGCGACGCGCCGGTCTCGCTGCGCGCGGGGGACCCCGGCCATCTGCAACCCGAAGGCGATGTTGCCGGCCACGTCCCGGTGGTCGAACAACTGCCCGTCCTGGAACATCAGCCCGAAGCCCCGGCGGTGCACCGGAACCCCGGCGAGATCCTCGCCCTGCCACGCCAGCGACCCGGCGGCCAGTGGCTCCAGGCCGGCCACCGCCCGCAACAGCGAGGACTTGCCGCAGCCGGACGGCCCGAGCAGGGCGAGCACCTCACCGGGGTGCACCGACAGGCTCACCCGGTCCACCGCCGTCGTGCGTTGATCGCCCGCGCCGTAGGTGACCGTGGCGCCGGTGATGGTCAACGCGGCGGCGGAGGTATTGCCTGTCACGTCAGAACTCTCCCGTTCGTTCCGAGCGGAGCCGTTCGGCCAGCCCCATGATGGTCGCGGTGAGCAGGGCCAGCACCACCGCCGCGGCCAGGGCCATGCCGTAGTTCTCCGCGCCGGGGCGGCCGATCAACCGGAAGATCACCACCGGCAGGGTCGGGGCGTCGGGGCGGGCCAGGAAGGCGGTGGCACCGAACTCCCCCAGGGAGATCGCGAACGCGAACCCGATCGCCAGACCCATGGAGCGCACCAGGTACGGGCCGTCGATGTGGGCCAGTACCCGGCCCGGGGAGGCGCCGAGCACCGCGGCGGCCTGGCGCAGCCGGGGGTCGATCGCGCGCAGCACCGGCAGCACGGTGCGCACCACCATCGGGATGGCCACCACCGCCTGGGCGATGGGGATGAGGATCATCGAACTGCGCAGGTCCAGCGGCGGGCGGTTGAGGGTGAGCAGGAATCCGAAGCCCACGGTGACCGCGGACACGCCCAGGGGCAGCATGAACACCGCGTCCAGCACCGACACCGCCGCCCGGGCCGGCCGGTTGCGGGGTCTGCGGGAGACCACCAGGGCCACGAGCGTGCCCACGACGACGGCGATCACCGTGGCGTCCACGGCCACCCGCAGGGAGTTCGCGGCCGCCTCCCAGACGGTGACGGTGAGCGCGTTGCGCCCGCCGGTGGTGCCCAGCGCCGCGTAGTTGCCCAGCCCCCAGCCGGTGGGTGTGCGCAGGGAACGGACCACCAGGGTGGCCAGGGGCAGGGCGAGCAACCCGAGGATGACCGCGGCGGTGAGCACGGTCGCCGGTAGGTCCGGGCCCGGGCGCCCCCGAGGCGCCCGTGGCCCCGGCCCGTGCCACAGCCGCAACGGCCTGGCCTGGTGGGTCAGACCCTGCAGACGCAGCGCGGCCTCGCGGCGGGAGCGGGCCCGGGAGAACACCGCCAGCGCCGCGGTGACTACCGTCAGTTGCAGCACCGACAGCACCGCCGCGGCTCGCAGGTCGAGGAACTGGGTGGTCTGCACCCAGATCTCGGTCTCGATGGTGCCGTACTCGATGCCGCCGAGCACCAGCACCACCCCGAAGGCCGTGGAGCAGAACAGGAACACCACCGCCGCGGCCGAGGCGATCGCCGGGGTGAGGGCGGGCAGGGTGACCGTCCAGAACGCCCGCAGCGGGGAGGCGCCCAGGGCGCGGGCGGCCTGCTCGGTACGCGGGTCGAGCCGCTCCCACATGCCGCCCACGGTGCGCACCACCACGGCGTAGTTGAAGAACACCAGCGCCAGCACGATCGCCGGCACGGTGCGGTCCAGCCCGAGGAAGCCCAGTGGCCCGCCCTCGGCGAGGACCGCGCGGAACGCCACCCCGACCACCACCGTGGGCAGCACGAACGGGATGGTGATGAACGCCCGCAGGAGCCGTTGGCCCCGGAAGGTACGCCGGTACAGCACGTACGCCCCGGGGACGCCGAGGACCACGGAGAAGAACGTGCCGGCCAGACCCAGCGCGAGGGTGAGGCGCACGATGCGCCAGGTGCGGTCGCGGCCGAAGACCTCGGCGAACCCGCTCAGGTCCACCTGGCCCTCCGGGGCGAACCCGCGCAGCGCCAGCGCGGTCACCGGCAGGGCGAAGAACACCGCCAGGAACGCCAGCGGCACTGCGGCCGCCAGCGACCAGGCGACGATCTGGTGCCACCGTGCCATGCCCGCCCCTGTCCGGGTCAGCCGATCACGATGTCGGTCCAGGTCTCGATCCAGTCCTGCCGGTTGGCGTCGATCTCGGCTGGGTCGAGGTTGCGGGGTTCGTCGGCGAGCGGTGCCCACCGGGTCCACTCCTCGGGCAGGTCCAGTTCGTCGTTCACCGGGTACATGAACATCTGGTCCGGGATGTCCGCCTGCACCGCGTCGGTGAGCAGGAAGTCGATGAACGCCTGCGCCCCTTCCGGGTTCTGCGCCCCCTGGAGCACCCCGGCGTACTCCACCTGCCGGAAGCAGGTGGACAGCATCGCCTCGGTGGCCGGGTCCTCGCCGTCGGGTCCGACCTCGAACGCCGGGGAGGTGGAGTAGGACAGCGCGATCGGGCGTGGGCCCTCGCCCACCGACCCGGAGAACTCCTCCGAGTAGGCGGTGGACCAGGAGTCGACCACCAACAGCCCGTTTTCCACCAGGTCCTGCCAGTAGTCGGTCCACCCCTCCCCGAACTCGGCCACCGTGGCCAGCAGGAACGCCAGACCGGGTGAGGAGGTGGCGGGGTTGGTCACCACCACGTGGTCGGCGTACTCCGGTTCGGTCAGGTCCGCGAGGGTCTGCGGCTGGTCCAGGCCCTCCTCGGCGTACCACGCGGTATCGATGTTCAGGCACACGTCCCCCAGGTCGATGGGACTGAGGTCGTGGCCGCCGTCGATGAGGTACTGCTCGGCGCCGGCGGGTAGTTCCGGGGAGGCGTACTCGGCGAAGACGCCCTCGGCGATGCCGCGGGAGGCGAAGGAGTTGTCCACCCCGAACACCACGTCCCCGAGGGGGGAGTCCTGGGTGAGGACCAGTTGGTTCACCAGCGCACCGCCGTCGCCGGGGGCACTGAACTGCAATTCGTGCCCGGTCTCGGCCTGGAACGCCTCGAGCAGTTCCTCGGAGAGCGCGAAGGAGTCGTGGGTGACCACCTGCACCGGTCCGGCGGCGGCGTCCTGCTCCGGCTCGCCGGCCGGGGGTGCCGCGCCTCCTCCGCCGGTGCTGCAACCGGCCAGGATCAGTGCGGCGGTGCCGGCGATGATGACGGCGCGTCGATGGTGTGTCATGTGTCCTCCTCAACGTGATGTGAGAAGGGGTCCGGGGCGCGGGTGCGCCCAGGGAGAGATGCTCGACTCCCTTCGCCGGTGCTAACCGGTGCAGGTTCGAGGGTCTGCGCAGTACGCACTCTCAGCGCCGCAACCGGCGCTCCCCTGTCGCACCTTCTACGCTACACCCCCGGCGCCGGCTCGTGGACCTGCCGAGGGTGACTGCGCACACTACCCTGGGGGCAGCCGCTGGAAGGAGTTCATGTGGAAAGAGTCGTCAGTACGGTCGCCGCGATCGCGGCGGGTTTGATCGCGAACCAGGGCCTGAAACTGCTGTGGAAGGGCATCACCGGCCACACCCCGCCGGACGATGAGAAGGACTCCGACGCGCCGATCGCGGAGATCGTGATCTTCGCGGCGGTCTCTGGGGCGCTGGTCGCCCTCGCCCGCACGTACGCCAACCGCGGGGCGCACAAGTGGCTCGCCAGTGGGACCGTGCCGAAGAGGTAGACGCTTGACGACGGCGGGCGGGCCGCCGGGGTGCGGTGAACACCGGGCCGTGGCCGGGTGAGCGCCGGCCCCCGACCCTCGAGGGAATCGAGGGCGTGATCAGGCCTGCGGGTCGTCGTTCTCCTCGCGCACGGCCGCCAGGTCCTGGCTGAGTTCGTCCACGCCCATCAGGTCGTACCGGATCTTGTTCGTGCGGTACCCGGCGCGGCCCACCATGTGCGCGGCCACCGGGGCGGTGGCCAGTTGGAAGATGATCACCGGCATCACCTTCCAGCCCACCTGCCATGAGGCCAGGGACAGGGCCAGCCCGTTCATCATCAGGATGATGCCCAGGACCTGCGGCTTGGTGGCCGCGTGCAGCCGGGACAGCAGGTCGGGGAAGCGGACCATCCCGATCGCCGCGATCAGCACGAGCGCGCTGCCGGTGAGGAAGAATGCCGACGCGACGACCTCGCGCACCAGGTCCCAGTTCATCGCTCGTCCTCCTCATCGTCGAGGCCCTGCGCCCACTGCGCTGTCTCGACGGCTTGGAGTTCGTGCTCGGCGACGGCGTCGTCCCCATCCTCCGGTTCGGAGGCGGCGAACCGGGCGAGCGTCACCGACGCGACGAACCCCACGATCGCCATCACGGTCAGCAGCGGTATCAGGTCCTCGCGCTCGCGGGCCGCTGACCACAGTGCCGTGGTGCCGATCAGCGCGGCGATGACCACGTCGAGGCTGACGATCCGGTCCAGCATGCTCGGCCCGCGCTCGACGCGGACGAGGGCGATCAGGACGGCGGTGAGCACCATGACGCCGCAGATCCACATCACGGCCGTGTTCATCGGTCGCTCCCCTTCCCGGGCCCGCCCCACCATCGCCGGCGCGGCAGGCCCGCTCGTGCCAGGTCCTCCTGACTGGCCAGGGCGTACAACAGCCGGCGTTCCTGGCGGAGCACCTGCTGCCGGAAGGCTTCCGCCCCGCCGCTGGTGGGCAGGTCGAGCACGTGGACGTACAGGGTCCCGGTGAACCGGTGTGCCTCCACGATGATCGAACCGGGCACCAGCGAGGTGAACACACCGGTGAGGGTCAGGATGACGTCGGACTCCGAACGCAGCGGGATCCGGATCACCCCGCCCTCCGGCGGCCGTAGCGGGTGAAGCGCCATCTTCGACACCTCCACCGAGGCCAGGAGCACGTCGAGGATGAACTTCGCGAGCAACCACACCGTGCCGAGAATGCTCACCCGGCCGACGTAGCCCACCGCAGGCATCGGGGCCAGCAGGAGCAGCAGTACGGCCACGCCGAACCCCGCCAGCACGTTGGCGAGCGTGAGGTCGCCCCACAACAGCACCCACAGCGCCGTCATCCACAGCAGCATCGGCCACCGGTTCAACCGGGCGCGCAGCCCCGACGGTGCGGGGGGAGTGATGGTTGGTGTGCTCATTCCTCCTCCACCTGGTGGGAGAGGCCCTCGCCACGTTCACCGTCCGGCAGTACCGACGTCAGGTAGGGCGTCTGCGCCCGCAGGTCGCGCGCGGCCGCGTCGGTGTAGGCGTACAGCGGTCCGGCGACGACGGCGAGCAGCACCCCGATGGAGGCGATGCTCGCGGCGGGCACGAACATGCTGCGCGGCACGTCGGTGTCCGGCAAGGGCTTGGGCGCGGTCTGCCAGAACGCCTTGTTCCACGCCTTGACGATCGCGTACAGCGTCAGCAGCGAGGTGGCCAGCCCGGCCGCCACCGCGACGTACGCCAAGCCCGTGTCGTGCTGGATACCGGCCTGCATCAGGCCCAGTTTGCCCAGGAAGCCCGACATCGGGGGGATACCGCCGAGGTTCATCGCCGGGACGAAGAACAGGATCGCCAGCGCCGGCGCGGCCTTGGTCAGACTCCCCAGTTTCTCCAGGGAGGTGGTACCGCCTCGCCGTTCGATCAGGCCGGAGACCAGGAACAACGCGGTCTGGACGGTGATGTGGTGGGCGACGTAGAAGATCGATGCGGACAGCCCCAACTGGTTGGCCAGGCCCACCCCGAGCACCATGTACCCGATGTGGCTGACCAGGGTGAAGGAGAGCAACCGCTTGATGTCGTCCTGGGCCACGGCGCCCAGGATCGCCACCACCATGGTGACGATCGAGGCGACGATGAGGATGGTGTCCATCCGCCCGTCGGGGAACAACAGCGTCTGGGTGCGGATGATGGCGTACACCCCGACCTTGGTGAGCAGGCCGGCGAACACCGCGGTGACCGGCGCAGGGGCAGTGGGGTAGGAGTCCGGTAGCCACATGGACAGCGGGAATACCGCCGCCTTGATGCCGAAGGCCATCAGCAGCAGGATCTGCAGCACCAGGGAGATGTTCGGATCGATCTCGGCCAGCCGGGTGCTCAGCTGGGCCATGTTGAGTGTTCCGGTCGCCGCGTAGGTCATCGCGATCGCGATCAGGAACAGCATCGAGGACAGCAGCGAGACGATGACGTAGATGGACCCTGCCCGCATCCGCGAACTCGTCCCGCCCAGGGTCAGCAGCACGTAACTGGCTGCCAGCAGCATCTCGAACCCGACGAAGAGGTTGAACAGGTCCCCGGTCAGGAACGCGTTGGACACCCCGGCTGCCAGCACGAGATAGGTGGGGTAGTAGATCGCCACCGGGGCACCCTGATCGCCATCGGCCAACCCTTGGGCGACCGAGTACAACAGCACCCCGAGGATGACGACGGCGGAGACGACGAGCATCAGCGCGGACAGCCGGTCGGCGACCAGCACGATACCCACCGGGGCGCTCCACGCCCCGAGGTTGACCACCTGCGGCCCCTCGGCGTGGGTGATCACCATCAGGGCTATCGCGATTCCCAGCACGATGGTCAGGGTGGCCACCGAGGCGGCCAGTTGGGCCCGGGGACGGCGGGCCATCGCCAGCGCGAACCCGGCGGTGAACAGGGGCAGGATCACCGGCATCGGCAGCAGCCAGTTCATGACCCGTCCCCCCTGTCGCCGCGGGCGAACGGCGACGGTTGCTCACTGATCACCGGCTCCTCGGTCTCGTCGCGGGCCTCGGCGGCCTCGACGGCCAGGTTCGCCCCGAAGTCGTCATCGCGGCTGTCGAACTCACCGCGCTCCGCGCGGCGGGCCAGACGGCGGTCCTCCAGGTCGTCCTGTACCTCGTCGTGGCCGTGCAACTGCCAGGAGCGGTACGCCATGGCCAGCACGAACGCGGTCAGGCCCAGATTGATCACGATCGCGGTGAGCACCATCGCCTGCGGTAGCGGGTCGGCCATCTCCTCCTCAGGACCGGTGCCGATCAGCGGCGGGCCCGCCGCGGCGCCGCCCGCGAGCAGGAACATCAGGTTCACGCCGTTACCGATGAGGTAGATCCCCACCAGCACGCGCGTCAGGCTGCGTTCGAGCAGCAGGTACACACCGGCGCCGAACTGGACGCCGATCGCGATCACCAGGGCCAGGCTGGGGCTTGCTTCGATCATGTGTCCCCACCCCCGGCGCGGGCCTCTTCCAGTTCCACGTCGTCCACGGCGGTGCGCGGTGAGTCGTGGGCCACGTCGGGCGCGGCACGTCCCTCGGCCTCGCCCTGCCGGTCCACCTCCGCGCCCAGCGTGCGCAGGATGTCCAGGACCAGGCCGACGACGATGAGGAAGACGCCGATGTCGAAGGGCAGCGTGGTCATCAGGTGGACCTCCCCCAGGACGCCGAGGTCGAGATCCACGCGGAAGGACTGGAGCACCTGGCCGCCGAAGAACAGCGGGGCGATGCCGGTTCCGGTCGCCAGCAGCAGCCCGCCGCCGAGCAGCGCACCGGGCTGGACCGGGAGGGCCTCACCGAGTTCGTAGCGACCGCCGGCGAGGTAGCGCACGATGAGCGCCACGCCGGCGACCATCCCGGCGATGAACCCGCCGCCCGGGGCGTTGTGGCCGGCGAACAACAACCACACGGCGAGCACCAGCATGGTGTGGAACAGCATCCTGGTGATGACCTCGAACATCACCGAGCGGCGGTAGGGGGCCAACGTGGCACCACCGGGGAGCCAGTGCTGCCCGCGGCGGCCCGTCACGGGTTTGCCCGGGTCCCCAAGGCGCCGCAGCGCGGGCCCGGGGTCGGGGCCCTCGTGCCATGCGGGCGGCAGCTCGGGGTCGTAGTCGCTGACGCGCTCCACACTGCGCTGCCGGTGCCGGATGAACACCAGTGAGGCGACACCGGTGGCCGCCACGAGCAGCACCGCGATCTCGCCCATGGTGTCCCAGGCACGCACGTCGACCAGGGTGACGTTGACGATGTTGTTGCCCCACCCGAACAGGTGCCCCTCGGTGAAGAAGTCCTGGGAGATCTGCTCATGGACCCGGGTGCCGGGGATCGACAGCGCCAGCATCGACATCACCAGGCCGGCGGCGATCGCGATGATCGCCCGCCACCACCGGCTGGCGACCAGCGGGCGGTTGGAGAAGTAGGCCGGCAGCCGGCGCAGCACCAGCAGGAAGACCACGATGGTGACGGTTTCCACCAGCGCCTGGGTGAGGGCGAGGTCCGGTGCGCCGTGCAGCGCGAACAGCAGCACGACCCCGTACCCGGCCACCCCCATGAGCACTACTGCCTTCAGCCGCCGTCGGGCGCGGACCACGAGCAGCGCCGCCAGCACGATCGCCACGGCGATCCCGCCGGACACCGGCGAGTCCCACATCCGCACCTCGCCGGGCACCACGTTGCCGCTGATCATCGCGGTGCTCACCAGCCCGATACCCACGATGAGGATCACGCCCAGGTACACCGGCAGGGCACCGCTCTGGGTGTAAGAGGTCAGGGAGGCGGAGAACCGGTCCAGTTGCCGCATCGAGGAGCGGTAGGCGCGGTCGGCGTCCAATGGAGGGCTGATCATCTCCTGGATGCGCTCCACGGTGGGCCTTGCGAGGGCGAGCAGGGAGCCGACCACCACGATGAGCACGGTGAGACCCAGCGGGACGCCGAACCCGGCCCACAGCGTCAGGTGCCCCGGCCTGCCCACCGGGTAGGACATCGCGTAGGGCGCGAGCAGGTACTCCCCCAGCGCCGGGACCATCCCCGCGACGATCCCGCCCACGGCGAGCAGGTTCGGGGAGATGAACAACCCGATGTGCTCGCGATCCAGTGCGGTGTCGGGCACGCCTGGTTTGCGGGCGTAGGCACCCCACAGGTACCGGATGCCGTAGGCGAAGGTGAGGATCGAGCCCACCACCACCACGATCATCAGCACCCAGTGCCGCGGCTGGCCGCCGTGGTTGAGCGCCTCGAGGACCGCTTCCTTACCGACGTAGCCCGCAGCCGGGGGCAGGCCGACCATGGAGACCACCGCGAGCAGCCCGGGGACGAAGGCGCCCTTGAGGTTGCGTGCCAGTCCGGACAACTCCCGCAGGTCTCGGGTGCCGGCGGCGGCATCGATCACCCCGGTGGTGAGGAATAGCGCCGCCTTGAACATCGCGTGCGCGCCGATGAGCGCGAGCCCGGCCAGGGCGATGCCGCGGTCGGGTTGGCCCACCAGCAGGATGAGGAACCCGAGTTGGGACACGGTGCCGTAGGCGAGCAGGAGTTTCAGGTCGTGCTGGCGCATCGCCCGGTACCCGCCCAGCAGCATGGTGACCGAGCCGCTGATCAGCACCAGCCAGATCCACACGGGGTTTTCGGCGAACCCCGGCGCGAAGCGGGCCACCAGGTACACCCCTGCCTTCACCATTGCCGCGGCGTGCAGGTAGGCGCTGACGGGTGTGGGTGCGGCCATCGCACCGGGCAACCAGAAGTGGAACGGCACCAGCGCCGACTTGCTCAGCGCACCGGCGAGCACCAGCACCAGCGCGGCGGTCAGCAGCCCGGACGCGGGCGGGGGGCTGGCGACCAGTTCGGACACCCGGTACGAGCCTCCGGGTACCTCGCCCAGGATCAGGAAGCCCATCAACATCGCCAGGCCGCCGGTGACGGTGACCACGATCGCCTGCATCGCCGAGCGGCGCGAGCCTTTGCGCTCGAAGTAGTGACCGATCAGCAGGTAGGAGAAGATCGTAGTCAGTTCCCAGAACACGAACAGCGCCAGGGTGTTGTCGGTGGTGACCAGGCCGAGCATGGCGCCGGCGAAGGCGATGAAGCATCCGGCGAAGCGGCCCAGGCCGTGGGCTCCGCTGGCGAAGTACCAGGCGCAGTAGAACAACACCAGCGCGCCCACCCCGCCGACCAGCATCATCATCAGCCACGCGAGCCCGTCGACGCGGAAATCCAACATCGCGTCAACGGTGGGAATCCACGCCAGGTGCACCTCGACCGGGTTCCCGTCGAGGATCTGCCGGGTATGCACCAGGGCCCACACGGCCACCGACGCCGGGGCCAGTGCCAGCAGGATGAAACCCTTCCGGCCGAGCAGTCGCATCATGGTTGGCGCCACTAGAGCCACTACGAGGTGTAGTGCTAGTAGCTGCAGCACGTCCGCTCCTTGGGGGTGGGCGTGGTCAGGTCATGTGCGGTGTTGTGCCAACACCCTCCCGGACATGGCCGAAGCCTCCACCATGTGGCGGCGAGACGAATATGAGGGCGGCTGGGGTCCGCGGACATGTTACCAACGCCGCGGACGTACCCGCCTGCGCAGTCACGGTGCTACCAGCGTGAAACCTGGATCCGGGTGGGAAGAGTCACACCCTAGGGAGGGCTGGGGGCTCAGGTCTCCTGCGGGGCGGAATCCTCGTCCGGCCCGTCGTCCTGCCCGTCGTCCGGCCCGTGCGCCGTGCTCGGCTGCCCCTGCTCCGGCATCGCGGCCGCCTCCTCCGGCCACTCGGCGCCGAGGTCCACCAGGAAGCCGTCGTCGTCGGCGATCACCCCGCCCACCGCCTCGTGCAGCGCCGCGGCGCAGTCCTCGATCAGGGCCCGCGCCTCATCCGACGGGGTGGGCGGCGGCAGCGGCTGGGACTGCGGCTCCGGCTCCAGCATCGCGGCCGCGTCGTCGGCCGGGTACCAGCGCACCGCATAGGTGAGCAGGCCCTCCTCGGCCCAGTCCAGGCCGAGCAGCACCGTGGGGATGTGCTCCAGCGGTTCCACCTGGATGGAGATCACCCCGTCGTCGGGGTAGCGCCAGATCGCCCCGTAGCCCTCGTGGATCTGCTCGGAGGACAGGGCTGCGGCGTCGACCTCATCGGCCCGGGCGTGCCGCTCGGCGCGGTCACGTTCCTCCTCGGGGGTCAGGCCCTCGGGGGCCGGAGGTCGCAGCGGGAGCGGCGCCGGCCCCGGGTCGGGCAGCACCTGCAACCCCGGCAGCAGGTCGGCCAGCACCACCTCGAGGGCCTCCGGTTCCAGCCACACCGGTGCGTGCACGAGCAGGTCGATGTGCTCACCCGGATCCGGCATGAGTAGCCGGCCCGATCCCCCGGCCCGCAGCGCCCCGCCGAGCCGGCGTGCGGCCGCAAGCAGGAACTCCACCACCTCGGCCTCGGTGCCCTCCGGGGTGCCCTCGGCGAAGACGTCGAGCAGGCCGCCGAGTCCGAGCAGTTCCTCGGGTACGGCCTGCCCGCGCTGCACCGGAGCCCGGGCTAGATAGGCCTCGGTGGCTGCTTCGGGTAGACCGAGCGCGGTCCGTGCGCGCTCGTCCAGCGCCCAGGGGCCGGTCAGCCACGCACCGGGCAGTAGATCGATGGTGTGCTCATCGCGGCGCGAGGCCCCGGCGAACCGGCTGAGCGCGAGCGCCTCCACGTCGTCGGGATCCACATCCGCGGCAACCACGAGCAGGTGATGACCCCAGGCCAGGTCCGGGTCCAGGAAGGCCAGGGAGGGTGCGTCGTCGGCCGGTCGGGCCCCGTCCGGTAGGTCATCGGCAGGAGGGGACGGCGTGCCGGGGGCCGACGGCGACGGTGCGCTGGGTGCCGACGCTGCGGTGCCCGAGCTCGACGGCGAGGGCGCGCTCGATGCGGAGTCTGGGGTTCCGGTCGGCTCGGCCGGGGAAGGAGTGGTCATGATTCGATCCGGGTGCGGTGGAAGTTCAGGTAGGACCGGGACGCCGTGGGCCCGCGCTGCCCCTGATAGCGGGAGCCGTGCGCGCCGGCGCCGTAGGGGCGTTCGGCGGCGCTGGTGAGCCGGAAGTAGCACACCTGGCCGATCTTCATCCCCGGCCACAGCAGGATCGGCAGCGTGGCCACGTTCGACAGTTCCAGGGTGACGTGCCCGGAGAAGCCGGGGTCGATGAATCCGGCGGTGGAGTGGGTCAGCAGACCGAGTCGCCCGAGGCTGGACTTGCCCTCGAGCCGGGCCGCGATGTCGGGCCCCAGGGTGATCAATTCGTAGGTGGAGGCCAGGACGAACTCACCGGGATGCAGCACGAACGGTTCGTCCGCGGCGGTCTCCACCAGCCTCGTCAGTTCGGGCTGATCGGTGGCCGGGTCGATCACCTGGTACTTGTGGTTGTCGAACAGCCGGAAGAACCGGTCCAGGCGCACGTCCACACTGGCGGGCTGGATCAGGCTCTCATCCAGCGGGTCCAGGCCGATCCCGCCGGAGCGCAGTTCGGCGCTGATGTCACGGTCGGAGAGGAGCACGGTGCCACGGTAGCCCCTCAGGCGCGGGAGCGGGCATCTGCGGCCCACCCCACGGTTTACTCGAAGATCCCAGTCAGTGGGTGGCTGCAATCTTCGAGTAAACGGGGCAGAGCCTCGCAGCGGTGGCCGAGTTCGAGCCTTGTGGTCGAACTCGACGGCCGGGAGCGTCGACCTCGGCCGCGAAGGTCGACCTCGACCGGAGTTGGTCCGGGCGCCGGCGCCGGGCTGCCACCCGGCCCGGGGGACCCCGGGGGACAT
>CALKWS010000215.1 GCA_938004115.1 uncultured Ruaniaceae bacterium | reverse complement strand
GTGCCGGCAGGCTCGCCCGAGACCGGGCCTACAGCCGCCCGGTGAGCAGCACCGGCTCAGGGACGAGTTCCACCCCGAACCGCTCACGCACCCCGGCCCGTACGGTCCTGGCCAGTTCCAGCAGGTCCGCGGCCCGTGCCCCGCCGCGATTGGTCAACGCCAGCGTGTGCTTGGTGGACAGGGCCGCCGGGCCGGGCAGCCCGTAACCCTTGTCGAACCCCGCCCGGGCGATCAGCCACGCCGCGGAGGTCTTCACCCTCCCCGCCGGTGCGGGAAACCGCGGCGCGTCGGCCGGCAGCCGGGCGGCCTCGTCGGCGTCCAGCACCGGGTTGGTGAAGAACGACCCGGCGCTCCAGGTGTCGTGGTCGGCGGGATCGAGCACCATCCCTTTACCGCCCCGCAGCGCCAGCACCGCCTCGCGCACGCGGGCCGAGGGTGCCCGCTCACCCAGTTCCACGTCCAGGGCACGCGCCAGTTCGGCGTACCTGATCGGCGCCGACAGGTCCGCCACCGGCATCTGGAACTGCACGTCCAGCACCACGTACCTCGGGGTGGGGAACCAGGGCGAGCCGGTGGCGTACAGCGACTCCTTCAGCACCGAGTTGCGGTAGCCGAATCCCAGGTCGGTACGGGCCAGGGTGCGGATCCGGTCGGTGGCCCGGTCGAAGGTGCGCACCGCGGCGATCACCTCGCTGACCTCCTGGCCGTAGGCCCCCACGTTCTGCATCGGGGTGGCCCCGGTGGATCCGGGGATCCCGGACAACGCCTCCACCCCCCGCCAGCCCTCGGTCACCGCGTGGGCCACGAAGTCGTCCCAGTCCTGCCCGGCCGGTACGGTCACGTTCGCGCCCTGGCACGCACCGACGTCGTCGGCGTGGATGCCGCGGCGCTGGTCCTGGACCACCACGCCGTCGAACCCCTCGTCGGCGGCCAGGACGTTCGAGCCGCCCCCGAGCATCAGCAGCGGGCGCCCGTCCGCGTCGGCACTGCGCACCGCGGCGATGATCTGCTCCTCGCTGTGCGCGGCGACGAAGGTGTGCACCGGGCCGCCCACGCGCAACGTGGTCAGTTCGGCCAGCGACGGGGTGGTCATGGGCCCTCAGCGCAGCCGGACGACGGCCTGGGCCTTACCGAGCACGGCGCGGCCCTCGACCTGCACGGCCAGGTCCACCACGGCGGTGTCCTCCTGCACCGACCGCACGGTCGCGGTGACCCGTACCTGCACCTCACCGGGGTCGGGTACCGGGACGGGGCGGGTGAACCGGGTGGAGAACTCCAGCACGTCGGCGGGGTCGACGAGGTGATCGGCCAGCGCGGATCCGGCCAGTCCCATCGTGAGCATCCCGTGGGCGATCACCCCTGGCAGGCCGACGTCCCGGGCGAACCGCTCGTTGTAGTGGATGGGGTTGAAGTCACCGCTCGCCCCGGCGTACCGCACCAGCCGGTCGCGGTCGATGGTGCGGGTGGTGGAGAACAACTCCGCACCCGGCTGAACGTCCTCGGGCAGACCGGCCATCACTCGGCCCCCCGGATCGCCAGGGTGGAGGTGACCTCACAGACCGGCCCGCCGTCGTCGTCGGTGATCTCGGTGCGGGTGGTGACCATGGTGATGCCGGCCCGGGCGGTGATGTCCTGGACGTGCACGGCGGTGTGCAACACGTCTCCGTTGGTGATCGGGCGGTGGTGGGTGAAGGCCTGGTTGGCGTGCACCACGCGCGAGAAGTCGATACCGGCGCCCGGGTCGGAGATGTATTCCGCCTCCGCCCGCTGGGCGATGACGACGGCGAAGGTCACCGGGGCGATCAGGTCCCGGTGGCCGGCGTCGCGCGCCGCGGTCCGGTCGTGGTGCACCGGTGAGGTGGCACCGACGGCGTGGGCGAACTCGGCGATCTTGACTTCGGACACGACATAGGGCGGGGTTCCGGTGAACACCCGCCCTAGGTAGCCGGCATCGACCTGGGCCATGCCGTTCATGCTAGCGCTGCTCAGCGCGTCTCTTTGTGCGCGGTCTTGGCGTTGCAGCGCGGGCAGTACTTCGGCAGTTCCAACCGGTCGGGGTTGTTGCGCCGGTTCTTCTTGGTGATGTAGTTGCGCTCCTTGCACACCTCGCAGGCGAGGGTGATCTTGGGGCGGACGTCCGCGGACTTGCTGGCCACTGGTCTTCCTTACATTCGCAGGTACTGCCTGGATGGGGCTGGCAGTTGTTCTTCGGCGGCTGATGCTCGTCGGTAGCGGGGGCGGGGATCGAACCCGCGACCTCACGATTATGAGTCGTGCGCTCTTACCGACTGAGCTACCCCGCCGCGCTCACCGCATGGTGCCACAGGCTGCGGGCGGTGAACCAGAGCCCCGAAAGGGAATCGAACCCTTGACCTTCTCCTTACCATGGAGACGCTCTGCCGACTGAGCTATCGGGGCAGCGCATTGAGGTTACATCCTCACCGGCCCGCGGACGAAATCGGTGGGACGTGACACTCGCCACGTCTGACCCCCGGGCCGTCCACATGGGCCGGCCGGGCGCCAGGAGCCAGTGTGCCAGGTCCGACGGCGGGAGTCGAACCGCTTGCAGCGGATGGCGGCGCCGCTGGGGTGCTGGGGCATGGCTGGGGTGCTGGTGCACGGCTGGGCGTTGGTGCACGGCTTGGGTGGCGGCCGGTGGCGAGGGGTCAGCGGGCGCCGACCGGGTCAGCGGAAGTTGACGAACTGCAGCGCGGCGTCGATATCGGCGCCCTTGAGCAGTTGGATGACGTCCTGCAGGTGGTCCTTGGACTTGTCGCTCACCCGCACCTCGTCCCCGGTGATCTGGGTCTTCACGCCCTTGGGCCCCTCGTCGCGGATCAACTTCGTGATCTTTTTCGCATTCTCCGCCGAGAGTCCCTCCTTGAGGGTGGCGAACAGGTGGTACTCCTTGCCGGAGGGCCGCGGCTCGTTGTTGCCGGTGTCGATCGCCTTGAGGGAGACCCCGCGGCGCACCAGTTTGCCCTGGAAGACGTCCAGGATCGCCAGCACCCGCTCCTCGGAGTTGGCACGCATCACGATCGCCTCCGGGCCGGACCACTCGATCGCGGCGTCCACCCCTCGGAAGTCGTACCGCTGGGCGATCTCCTTGGCCGCTTGGTTCAGCGCGTTGTCCACCTCCTGGCGGTCAACCTTGCTGACGACGTCGAACGAGGCAACGCGAGCCACAGTGGTCCTCCTGGGTGTGTTCGGGGTAGACGGCGTGCATTCGGGTACACGGCG
>CALKWS010000214.1 GCA_938004115.1 uncultured Ruaniaceae bacterium | reverse complement strand
CCACCGGCACGCACCTGGATGAACACGGTGCTGGGCAGGACGGCGTCGGCGATATCGGCCACCGAGGCGTCGCTGAGTACCGGTCCGGTGCCGGGCACCGCCGGAGCGGGGTCCTGCGATTCGGCGTCGCCGCCGGGTGCGGGCGGTAGGTACTGGCCGGCGAAGAGCCCCAACAGCCCCCCGACCAGCAGCGACAGGATCATCAGTACCGCCACGATCCCGCCGGGCACACCACGACGGCGCCGCGAGGTGCGGTCGTGCCCGGCCCGGTCGTGCCCGGAGCGGTCGGTTCCGGTGCGATCGTGAGGGGCGCGCGCCGCTCCCGGGGCGGCGCCGGCCGGTGCATTCTGGCCGGCGTACGACGGGGACGGATTCTGCCACGGCAGGGAGCGATCGTCAGCCGCGGGCGACGGTGTGGCGCCATAGCCCGGGGCGGCGGTGTGTCCGGGGTACCCGGCCGCATTCACCGGCGGGCGGCCGGCGTACCCGGTCTGCTCCCGCGTGGCCTGGCTGTCCGGTGGCCCCACGGGCCCGGGCTCCTGCTGCGTGGGCGGCGTCGAGGATCCCGCTTGGGTCGACGATCCCGCTTGGGTCGACGATCCCGCTTGGGTCGGGGGTCCCGCTTGGGTCGGGGGTTCAGGCCGGTCCGAGGCAGTCCCGGCGGCCTGCGCGGGTGACTGCGTCGGCGACTCCGGCTGCTCCGGTGACGTCGACGGTTGATCCTCCGGGCGTGCTGCGTCCGGCTGTGGTTCACGGTCAGCAGAACTCATCGCCCTATTGTCACCGATCCTGCATCAAAACGCTCCCGTGCGTTGATGTGACACGATCCACACGGATGTGCCCGGGAACGATTCCCGAACACGCCCGACGGCGGCGCTCGGCCCGCGCCACACCGATACCATCAGCAGCACGCGCGTCTATCCCCGGGAGGCCCATCATCGCTGCCGACAAGGCCCAGAGCTGGGTCTACACCGAAGAGTTCATCATCGAGCCCGATACGGTCCTGGAGGCACGGCACCGGGCCGAGGAGTTCGGGATCACCCCGGTCTCCCCCGGCGTGGGCGCAGCACTGCGCCTGCTGGCCGCCACCGTGGACGCCCACTCGGTGGCCGAGGTCGGCACCGGGACCGGGGTGTCCGGGCTCTGGCTGCTGGAGGGGATCCGCCCGGGCGGGGTGCTGACCACGATCGACGTCGAGGTGGAGCACCAACGGGCGGCGAAGGAGGTCTTCGGTGAGGCCGGCGTCAGCGCCACCCGGGTGCGCACGATCTCCGGACGCGCCCTGGAGGTGCTACCCCGGCTGGCCGACGGCGCCTACGACATGGTGGTGATCGACGGCGACCCCGCCGAGGCCGCCGACTACGCCGAGCAGGGCATCCGGATGCTGCGCACGGGCGGTGTGCTCGCCGTCGCGGACGCCCTCTGGTACGACCGCGTCGCCGATCCGGCACGGCGCGACGAGGCCACCGTCGCGATGCGGGAGCTGGGCAAGTCCGTGCGCGACGACGAACGGCTGATCCCTGCGCTGCTGCCCAGCGGTGAGGGCCTGCTGGCCGCCGTCAAACGCTGATCGGTCCCCCGGCCCGCCCTCGCTACGGCACCGTCGCCCACGAGAGGAATCAGCATGAGCGACCTGTTCGTCGAGGCTGCGGGTACCGGCGAACCCGTCATTCTCGTGCACGGGTCACTGGCCACCGGGGGTGAGGAGTGGCAGGCACAACAACCCCTCGCCGAGGAGTTCCGACTACTCGTGGTGGACCGGCGCGGATACGGTCGCAGCCCTCGGGCGCGGGGTGAGGACTACCTGCGCGACGCCCAGGACATCGCTGGGCTGATGGACGGGGGTGTCCACCTGGTCGGCCATTCGTACGGAGGCCTTGGCGTGATGTTCGCGGCGGCACTACGTCCCGATTCGACACGATCGCTCGCCCTGCTGGAGCCGCCGGCGTTCACCCTCGGGCAGGACCGGCCGGCGGCTCAGGACCTGGTCGCGAGGAACATGGAGGTCCTCGACCTGGATCTGCCCGACGGCGCCTGGCTGGAGCGGTTCCTGGAGTCCGTAGGGACCCGGCCGGCGGAGTTGCCGCCGGGTCTATTCGACGCCGCCCTGCCGATGGTTCCGCTGCTGCGGTACGCGAGGCGATCGACGGAGGCCGAGTTGCCCCTCGCGGAGCTGGCGTCGGCCGCATACCCCAGGCTCGTGGTCTCCGGCGGGCACCACCAGGGCTTCGAGGACATCTGCGACGACCTCGCGGCCCGGATCGGCGCCACGCGCCGGGTGATCGAAGGAGCCGGCCACGAGATCCAGTTCACCGGAGCCCCCCTCAACGAGGCGCTGCTGACGCTGTGGCGCACCGCATCGGCGCCGTAGCGGCAGCCTCGCGGCTCAGTCCTGTTCGATCAGCCAGTGCACCAGGGCCCGGGCGGTGTACCCGGTGGGTCCCTCGGTGAACTCGTGCTCGGTCTTGGGCGCACGTCCCGGGCCGGCGATGTCCAGGTGCGCCCACCGGGTCTCGCCGGCGAAACGCTGCAGGAACAGCGCGGCGGTGATCGACCCGGCCGAGGTGTGCGCGTCGGTGTTCACGTGGCACAGGTCCGCCACCGGTGAGTCCAGGGCGGCCCGGTACTCCTCCACCAGGGGCATCGGCCAGAGCGTCTCACCGGTCACATCCCCGGCGCCGACCAGCGCGCCGGTCAGTTCGGTATCGGTGCTGAACAGGGCCGCGTGCTTCTTGCCCAGGCCGAGTGTGGCGGCACCGGTCAGGGTGGCCACGTCCACCAGGGTCTGCGGCTCGTAGGTGGTGCGCGCCCAGGCCATCGCGTCCGCGAGCACCAGGCGCCCCTCGGCGTCGGTGTTGGCGATCTCCACCGTGGTGCCGTCGACCATGGTGAGCACGTCGCCGGGCTTGTAGGAGCCGGCCCCGACGGTGTTCTCCGCCAGCGCGAGCACCGCGACCACCGGGGTGTCCACCTGCGCCCGCGCGGCTCCCAGGACGGCGGCCAGCACCACCGCGGCACCGGACATGTCCGTCTTCATCGGCACCATCGACTCCCGCGGCTTGATCGACAACCCGCCGGTGTCATACGTGATGCCCTTGCCGACCAGCACCACCGGCGCGCCGCCGGCGTCGTCCGGTGTGTAGGTGACGGTGACCAACCGGGGCGGATTCACCGAACCGCCGCCGACGGCGAGCACGCCTTCCATGCCCTGCTGCGCCAGCCACTGCTCGTCGTACTCGGTGACCTGCGTTCCGGGCACGTCCTGCGCGGCGAGCCGGGCCTGCTCGGCGACCCATGCCGGGGTCTTGGTGTTCGACGGGGTGGCGGCCAGGGTACGGGCGAGCACGGTGGCCCGGGCCCCGATCTCGGCGCGGGCAAGGGTCTGCTCACTGACCCGACCCACGAGCGTGATGTGCGGGCAGGGCGCATCCGGGCCGGAGCCGGTGCCGGTGAACGGATGTCGGTAGGAACCCAGCAGGAGCCCCTCGATGAAGGCGCCCAGGGCCGCGTCGGTGGCCTGGTCCACCCCGCTCAGGTCCACCATCAGGTGGTCGCGCTTGACCGCCGCCCTGGTCAGGGCCGCACCCGCCCGGCGCATCGCCGTCGTGCCCTGATCGCCGATCCCGGCGAAGACCACCCGGTCGGGCATACCGGCCCACGGCGCCGGGCCGGCGCCCAGCGGCGGCAGCACCGCGGTGGTGGCGCTACCGGGCCGCGGGGAGGCCTCGGCGCGCTGGGCGAGCGCGTCCAGGTCGGCGCCGTAGGCCGGGGAGAGGTCCTGGGTCAGGACCACCTCCTCGCCGTCGGCGCGGACCGGGATCGCCAGGACCGCATCGGTGCCGAGTTGCCGCAGCCGGGCAGCGTCGAGTTGCCCGGTCTGCAGCGCGATGTGCGGAGCAGACGCCGAGACCACCGGTCAGTCGGTGACCGCGCTCAGCGCGTTGGACAGGTCCGACGCCTCGTCCGCGTTGAGTTCAACGACGAGCCGGCCGCCGCCTTCGAGCGGGACTCTCATGATGATCCCGCGCCCCTCCTTGGTGACCTCGAGCGGTCCGTCACCGGTTCTGGGCTTCATGGCGGCCATGTGCATGCTCCTGTGGTCGAGTGGGATCGAACCGGACGTCCGGGGTCGTCCCGGGTGTGCGGTTCTGGATCGTGTCCTCCCATTCTATGCCAGGATCGGCGGCAGCATCTGAAGAAGGGGATGCCACCGGGGTGTCCGGGCGGTGCTCCGGCGGCCAGGCCAAGGGCATCCTGCCGGTGGACGCCAGCCACGCCACCACCAGCACCGCCCCGATCGCCAGGGCGAAAACGCCCGTGACCGGGCTGACCCAGCTCACCGCGGAACGGTGCCCGGGGCCGTGGGCGGCGCCGGCCTCATTCCGGCCGGCCCCTGCCCTGGTCCTCGGCCTGCCGCTGGGCGTCCGCCTCGGCGCGGCGCCGGTGGTGGTTGGCCTCGATCACCATCCGGACCGCCTCGGCCGGGTCATCGGTCAGTTGCACCAGGTCCACGTCCGCGGCGGCGATGGTGCCGTATGACACCAGCGTCCTACGCAGCCAGCCGAGCAGGTCGGCCCAGAACTCGGTGCCCATCAGCACGATCGGGAAGCGCTTGACCTTCCCGGTCTGGACCAGGGTGAGCGCCTCGAACAACTCGTCCAGGGTGCCGTATCCGCCGGGGAGCACGATGAACCCCTGGGCATACTTGACGAACATCGTCTTGCGGGCGAAGAAGTAGCGGAAGTGCACCCCGAGGTCCACGTGATCGTTCATGCCCTGTTCGAAGGGCAACTCGATGCCCAGGCCCACCGAGGTGCCCTCACGGTTCTTGGCGCCCTTGTTCGCCGCCTCCATCACCCCGGGTCCGCCGCCGGTGATCACCGCGAACCCCGCCTTGACCAGTTCCTCGGCGACCTGCACCCCCAGTTCGTAGTACGGGTTGGACTCCTCGAACCGGGCCGAGCCGAACACGCTGATCGCCGGTCCCAGTTCCGCCAACGCACCGAAGCCCTCCACGAACTCCGCCTGGATGCGCATCACCCGCCAGGGATCGGTGTGCACCCAGTCCGCGTCTCGTCCGGTCCACTCCAGCAGCCGCTCGTCGGTGGTCTTCTCCGGGATGTGCCGACCGCGCAACCGGATCGGTCCCTTGCGGTACTCGTCGCGGCGGCCGCTGTTCTTGCTCCTCATCGGCGTGCCCTCCACTGGCTCGGGTTGGTCGTGCGGGGACTGCGGGGCCGGGCGGTCGGGGCGTGCCCGCCGGCCGCCGGCGCCGCTGGAGTGGTCACGGGCCCCCACGGGTACTCAACCACGATCGCAACGCCTCGGCGTGCACCCGGATCTGCTGGGTCGGCACCGCCTCGTCGTCGGCGTGGGCGAGCAGGGGGTCACCCGGTCCGAAGTTCACCGCCGGGACACCCAGCGCCGCGAACCGGGCCACGTCGGTCCACCCCTGCTTGGCGGACACCGGCGCGCCGGTGTGCGCGGTGACCGCTCGGGTGAAATCGGCGGTCACCGGATGGTGCAGCGCCGGCGGGGCCGGCGGGGAGGAATCGACCATCGTCAGCTCGAACCCGTCGAACACCTCGCGCAGGTGTGCCAGCGCGGCGGCCTCGTTCTTGTCCGGGGCGAACCGGTAGTTCACCTGCACGGTCGCCTCATCGGGAATCACGTTGCCGGCGATGCCGCCGCCGATGCGCACGGCGTTCAGCCCCTCGCGGTAGGTGAGGCCGTCGATCTGCACCTGCGCCGGGTCGTACCCGTTCAACCGGTTCAGCACCTGGGCCATCTCGTGGATGGCGTTGCTGCCAACCCAGGATCGGGCCGAGTGGGCCGCCACCCCGCGGGTGGTCACCTGCACGTGCAGGCTGCCGTTGCATCCGGCCTCGACCCCGGCCGCAGTGGGTTCGGCGAGCACCGCGAGGTCCGCCCGCAGCCAGTCCGGGTGGTCCGCGGCGACCTGGTTCAACCCGTTGAGGTCGGCGGCGACCTCCTCGTTGTCGTAGAAGATCCAGGTGACGTCCCTGGACGGTGCGGTCAGGGACGCGGCCAGGTGCAGTGCGACGGCTACGCCGCCCTTCATGTCCACCGTGCCCCTGCCCCAGAGCCACTCGGCACCGGCGGCGTCGTGCTGGCGCCGGGTGGGCAGGTTGCCGGCTACCGGGACGGTGTCCAGGTGCCCGGCGACGATCACCCGCTGGGCCCGGCCCAGGTCGGTGCGGGCGAGCACGGTGTTGCCGCACCGCAGTACCTGCAGGTGCCCGTAGGCGCGCAGCGCCGCCTCGATCGCGTCCGCGAGCGGGCCTTCGGCTCCGGAGACCGAGTGGATGTCGCACAGTTCCTGGGTGAGGTCGACGACGTCGGAGCTCACGAGGTTCGGCAGGACCGCGTCCGCCGGCTCGGTGCGGGGCGCGCTCAGTGGCTCCATGGACCGAGCCTAGAGGTTACGGCGGTGGTCCGACCTGGCGGGCGGCGATGGTCGGCACCGGCCGATGCTCCCGAGGGCGGCGGGCGTAACACCGGGGCGCCTCAGCCCACCGGGCCGGTGTGCAGCACCCGCGCCGCCTCGGCGATCGAGCCGGACAGGGAGGGGTAGATCGTGAACGCGGCGGCGACCTCATCGACGGTGAGCCGGTGGTTGACGGCGAGGGTGATCGGGAAGATCAGTTCGCTGGCCCGGGGCGCCACGACCACCCCGCCGAGCACCAGACCGGAGGAGCGGTGGGAGAAGATCTTGATGAATCCCTCGTTGATGCCCTGCATCTTGGCCCGCGGATTGCGTGCCAGCGGCAGCATGGTGACCAGGCCGTTGACCTCCTGGTCGGTGATGGCGCGCTCGGGGATCCCCACGGTGGCGATCTCGGGGGCGGTGAAGATGTTCGCCGAGACCATCCGCAGGTCCAGCGGCGCCACCGCGTCTCCCAGGGAGTGCCACATCGCGATCCGGCCCTGCATCGCCGCCACCGAGGCGAGCGGCAGCAGCCCGGTGACGTCCCCGGCGGCGTAGACCCCGCGGACCGTGGTGCGCGAGACCCGGTCCACCTCGATGTGCCCGGACTCGGTGGTGCTCACCCCGGCTTCCTCCAGCCCCAGGTTCTCGCTGTTGGGCACCCCGCCCACCGCGAGCAGGCAGTGGGAGCCGGTGATCGTTTGCCCGTCGGTGAGGTCCACCTCCACCCCGTCACCCACCCGGCGCACCGCGGCGGCCCGGGAGCGGGACATCACGTCCATGCCCCGGCGTCGGAACACGTTCTCGATCAGCTCGGCGGCGTCGGCGTCCTCCCCCGGTAGCACCCGGTCGCGGCTGGACACCAGCACCACCGGGATGCCGAGGGCGTTGTAGGCCCCGGCGAACTCCGCACCGGTGACCCCGGACCCCACCACGATGAGCTTCTCCAGCGGGTCGCTCAGGTTGTACATCTGCGTCCAGGTGAGGATGCGTTCCCCGTCCGGTTCGGCGGTGGGTAGCACCCGCGGCCGGGCGCCGGTGGCCACCAGGATCACATCGGCACCGAAACGATGCTCACCCTCCTCGGTGCGGGCGATCACCGCACCGGGGCCGTCCAGGCGGCCGGTGCCGTCCACCAGCGTGATGCCCTCCCGCTGCAGCCGGGCGCGGATGTCCCGGCTCTGGGCGCCGGCGAGGCGCAGCACCCGCTGGTTCACCTGATCCAGGTCCACCTCCAGGGAGCCGTCGTGCCCGCCGGTGGGCCGGATGCCCAGCTCCCGGGAACTCTCGGTCAGGGTCATCCACTCGGCGGTGGCGATGAGCGTCTTGGAGGGGACCACGTCGGTCAGCACCGCCGAGCCGCCCAGCCCCTGGCGCTCGATCAGGGTCACCGAGGCCCCGAGCTGTGCAGCCACCAGCGCCGCCTCGTAACCGCCGGGCCCGCCACCGATGATGACCACCCGGCTACCTTCGCGGGTGGTGGAGCGTCGTACACCGGTGGGCAGATCGGGCGTCGGGGGCACGTTGGAAGTCACGAAGGCCATTGTGCCGCCTCCCCGGACCCGGGCAAGACGCCCCGGCGGTGGCAGCCGGTACCACGCACCACACCGCCTCCTGCGCCGCCCGCCGGACCTGGGCGACCGTGTCGGGCAGACCGTGCGCGCGGTTCGGAGTAGGTTCTAGGGCGTGCACACACCCATCGACCCCGCCGGGAGCGCGTCCCCCTCCCGGCTGACCGGCCGTACCGGCGGGACCGGAACCGACGCGGACACGACCGACCCGACCACCATCGCCGCGGACGCCGCCGAAGCGCTGGCCGAGGCCACCGGGGTACCCCGGTACGACATCGCCCTGGTGCTGGGCTCGGGCTGGGCGGAGGCCGCGGATCTGCTCGGGCAGACCGTGGCCACCGTGGACGCCGGGGACATCCCCGGGTTCAGTGTCTCCGGGGTCCCGGGGCACCGCGGAACGCTCCGCGCGGTGCAGGTCCCCACGCCCACCGGCACCAAGCACGCGCTGGTGCTGGGGGCACGTACGCATTACTACGAGGGCCGCGGAGTGCGCGCGGTGGCCCATCCGGTGCGCACCGCCGCAGCGGCCGGGGCGCAGACCGTGGTGCTGACCAACGGGGCCGGCGGGTTGCACCGGGAGTGGGTACCGGGCTCGGCCGTGCTCATCAACGACCACCTGAACCTGACCGCCACCTCCCCGCTGGAGGGCGCCAACTTCGTGGATCTGACCGACCTGTACTCCCCCCGGCTGCGGGCCATCGCCCACACGGTGGACCCGGAGTTGCCCGAGGGGGTGTACGCCCAGTTCCCCGGACCGCACTACGAGACGCCCGCCGAGGTGCAGATGGCCAAGCGGCTGGGCGCCGATCTGGTGGGGATGTCCACCGCGCTGGAGGCGATCGCCGCACGGGAAGCCGGGATGCAGGTCCTCGGCATCTCGCTGGTCACCAACCTCGCGGCCGGGGTGTCCCCGCAACCGTTGTCGCACGCGGAGGTGATCGCCGCGGGCCGGGAGGCCGGCCCGCGGATCAGCGCGCTGCTGAGCGCGATCGTGCAGAAGATCCTGGAATAACCCTGGGACAGGTCTCGGGTATCGCCCCGGCGGGCCGTGAGGAGGAAGGGGACGACGGCGATGAGCAGCGTGGCAGATGAGGCCCTGCTGGCGCAGGTGCGCGCCTGGGTGGAGGACGACCCCGACCCCGGCGACGCCGACGAATTGCGCCGCCTGCTGACGGCCGCCGGTGATGGGCAGCAGGCGCTGGCGGAGTTGCGGGACCGGTTCGCGGGCATGCTGCAGTTCGGCACCGCCGGTCTGCGGGGCGCGCTGGGCGCAGGACCGAACCGGATGAACCGTGCCGTGGTGATCCGCGCGGCCGCCGGGCTGATGGCGTACCTGAACGAACGCCTGCAGGACGGTCCGCGGGTGGTGATCGGGTACGACGCCCGGCACCGGTCGGCCCAGTTCGCTGCGGATACCGCCGACGTGGTCGCCGGGGCCGGCGGTGAGGCCCTGGTGCTGCCCGGCCCGTGCCCCACCCCGCTGCTCGCGTTCGCGGTGCGCCAGTTGCGGGCCGACGCGGGGGTGATGGTCACCGCCTCCCACAACCCCCCGCAGGACAACGGGTACAAGGTGTACCTGGGCGGGCGCATCGAGAGCGGCGACGGGGCCGGGGTGCAGATCGTGCCCCCGGCCGACGCCCGGATCGCCGCGCACATCGCCGCTGTGCCAGCGGTAGCCGCCGTGCCCCGCACCGCGGCCGACGCCGAGCGTGCCGGGGGCCGGATCCGTCACCTCGGCTCCGACCTGGCGGGGGCGTACATCGACCGCGCGGTGTCCACGGTGCCCGCCGGGCCGCGGCAACTGCGGGTGGTGCTCACCTCCTTGCACGGCGTGGGCGGACGGATCGCCACCGACGTACTGGCCCGCGCCGGGTTCACCGACGTGCACGTGGTCCCCGAGCAGGCCGACCCGGACCCGGAGTTCCCCACGGTCACCTTCCCCAACCCCGAGGAACCCGGAGCGCTGGACCTGGCGATGCGCACCGCGACCGCGGTGGACGCCGACCTGATCATCGCCAACGACCCCGATGCGGACCGATGCTCGGTGGCCGTCCCCGACGCGCAGGGCGGCTGGCGGCAACTGAGCGGCGACGAGGTCGGGGCACTGCTCGGGGAGCAGATCGCCGCGACCGTGAACGGCCGCCCGGGTGCGGCGTTGGCGTCCTCGGTGGTCTCCTCCCAGATCCTGGCCCCGATCGCGAGCGCCCACGGCCTGGCGCACGTGACCACCCTGACCGGGTTCAAGTGGATCGCCCGGACCCCGGGCCTGGTGTTCGGGTACGAGGAGGCGATCGGGTACTGCGTGGACCCCGAGGCGGTCCGCGACAAGGACGGCATCACCGCCGCAGCCCACGTCGCGGCCCTGGCCGCACGGCTGAAGGCAGCGGGCAGCAGCATCGCCGAGGCCCTCGACGACATCGCCCGCACCTACGGCCTGCACGCCACCGCCCCGCTGTCGGTGCGGGTGGAGGACTCGGCCATGATCACCGCCGCGATGAGCGCGTTACGGGACCATCCGCCGTCGTCCCTCGGTGGCTCGGAGGTGACCGAGGTGACCGACCTGAGCCTGGGCAGCGAGCACCTGCCGCCCACCGATGGACTGGTGTTCCGCACCGCCGAGGGGGACCGGGTGATCGTGCGGCCCAGCGGCACCGAGCCGAAGGTGAAGTGCTACCTGGAGGTGGTGCGGCCGGTGACCGGCGGGGACGTGTCCCGGGAGCGGGCCAGGGCAGGTGAGCGGCTGGCGGCCCTGTCCGCCGACATCGGCCGGTACCTCACCCCGCGGTGAGACCGTCGTCGCCCCCGGCGATGCGGCCCCGGTCGCCCCGACG